>CAMYZH010000049.1 GCA_947303785.1 uncultured Clostridium sp. | reverse complement strand
CATTTTATAAATAATAATAATATTGATTTAGATTTAAAATTCTTGACTTACTCAAAATTATTTACGAATATTAATAATGATGCATGTGGCTTTGTCAAAAATGATACATTAATTCAATATACTCACGATTATGCTGTTTGTAGCTTTGCAAAAGAAAAGATATTTAAATATCAAATAAATAATGCAAGTGAAGAAATTATGTCAGGAAATATTGGTGGGAAAGATTATATTGGTATGTCACCAGATTCAAGTATTGAATATGATATTGGCATTTTAAAACCAGGTGAAGAAAAAATTTTTAATCTATATATTCATGTAAGTGACAATTCTGATAAAAATTTATTAAATGATTTAGAACAAGAAATTGAAAGATTTAGAAAAATTGATTTGAAAAAAGAATTGGAAGATACAAAAAAGTATTGGAGAAAATATTTAAAAGATCATTCCAAAATTGAGTTTAAGAAAAATGAAGCCCTTAAGAGAGTTTATGATAGAACAATTCTATTATTTCCACTTTTGATAAATGATTCAACTGGAGGTATTTCTGCAGGTGTTGAGAGTGATGAATATAAAACTAGATGTGGTAGATACTCATATTGTTGGCCAAGAGATGCAGTTTTTATTACTGAAGCGCTAGATGAACTTGATATGGTAAAAGAAACGGATAAATTTTATAAATCTTTTTGCAAAATGACACAAAGTCGAAATGGAGGATGGGAGCAAAGATTTTATACTGATGGAAGATTAGCACCATGTTGGGGATATCAAATTGACGAAACTGCAAGTGTTGTTTTTGGAATATATAGACATTATTTAAAAACTAAAAATATTAAATTTTTAAAAGATACTTTAAAAATGTGTGAAAATGCTATGGAATTTATTGAAAAATATGTAAATGATATTTTAGATGAAAAATTCGAAATGGCTAAAACCTATGATTTGTGGGAAGAACATGAAGGAACTAGTTTTTATTCATTTGCTGCTATATTTGGAGCATATAGTAATATGCTAAAAATATATGAAGTTGTGGAGTCAGAATATTCAAATAATAGGTTAAAAATTGAAGGAATTGAAAAACGTAAAAAAATATTTGAAAAACGCATAAGGCAAATAAAAGAATATTCTTTAAAAACATTTTATGATGATGAGAAAAAATCATTTGTTAGAAACACAGAAGATAGAAGAATAGATATTAGTTTACTTGGAGCGGTTGTTCCTTTTGGAATGATTTCACATAAAGAAAAGAAATTTTTAACTACTATTGAAAGAATGAATATGACTCTTAGAACATATACAGGTGGATATATTAGATATGAAGGTGATACATATAATGGAGGCTATAATCCTTGGGTAATAGCAAATCTATGGATGGCAAATTATTACATAGAATCAGGAGAAAAGAAAAAGGCTAAAGAGTGTTTTGAATTTGTTGTGAAAACTGCTTCTCCATATGGATTGCTTGGTGAGCAGGTAAATAATGAAACTATGCAACCTTCATGGATAATTGGACTTACATGGTCTCATGCAATGTTTGTTATAGTTTTAAATAAATTAAATGAACTTGGTATGATATAATATAGGGGCGATTATATAATCGCCCTGAAAAATTATTAAAGGATGGATGTTAAAATATGGCAAAAAGTAGTACAGTGTTTTTTTGTAATTCGTGTGGATATGAATCAGCTAAGTGGCTTGGAAGGTGCCCTTCATGTGGAGAATGGAATAGTTTTGTTGAAGAAAAGATTACTAAACAAAGTAATTCAAGTAAAATTTCTAGCAAACCAGCAGAACCAGTTTCATTAAAATCAGTTGAACAAATAAATATTTCAAGAATTAGTTCCGGTTTTGGTGAAGTTGATAGAGTATTAGGCGGAGGATTTGTTAATGGATCATTAACACTACTTGGTGGTGAGCCTGGAATAGGTAAATCTACTCTAATTTTACAAATTTGTGATAAATATAAAGCTGATGGAGTAGTATTATATGTTTCTGGAGAGGAATCTGCAGAACAGATAAAAATAAGAGCTGATAGACTTGGAATAAATAATGATAATATAATGTTTTTAGGTGAAACAGATATTAATAATATTGAAAATTCTATTGAAAAGCTTAATCCTAAATTAGTGGTTATAGATTCAATTCAAACAATGTATTCAGATGAAATTACCTCTGCACCAGGTAGTGTTAGTCAGGTTAGAGAAATAACTGCAAGAATTATGAAAATGTGTAAGCAAAAGGCAATTACAACAGTCATAATTGGACATGTTACAAAAGATGGAACAATAGCCGGCCCTAGAGTTTTAGAACATATGGTAGATACTGTCTTATATATTGAAGGAGAAAGATATTTTTCATATAGAATTTTAAGAGGCGTAAAAAATCGTTTTGGATCAACAAATGAAATTGGTATGTTTGAGATGCAAAATGAAGGTATGGTGGAGATTAATAATCCTTCAAGTGTACTGCTTACAGAAAGAGAGTCAAACCCAGCAGGTTCGGTCATTGTTGCAAGTTTAGAAGGGACAAGAACAATACTAGTGGAGCTTCAAGCATTGACTTCAACAACAGTTTTTGGAATGCCTAGAAGAATGGCAAATGGAATTGACTATAATAGGGTAACATTATTAATAGCTGTTCTTGAAAAAATTGCTGGTGTTAATTTAGGAAATCAAGATGTTTATATGAATATTGTTGGTGGAATTAAAATTAATGAACCTGCTCTAGATTTAGGAATTATACTTGCAGCAGCTTCTAGCTATAAAAATATTAGTATTGCCCCAGATGTTGCTGTAATTGGAGAAGTAGGGCTAACTGGAGAGGTAAGAAGTGTTAATATGATTGATAAAAGGCTTAAAGAAGTGGAGAAAATGGGATTTAAGACATGTATTATTCCAGAATCTAATAAAAAACTATTGAAAGAAAAATTTAAATTAGATATAATAGGCTGCAGGGATATTATAGATGCAATGAAACATCTTAGACTAAAGTGAAAGTGAGGATACTATGAAAAATTTAAAGAAATTTATTTTAATAATAATTGTACTTGCATTAGTTGCTTCAATAGTCGCTTTATGCGTAAATCTTGTACTTAGCAAAGTAGATAATAAAGCAAATCCTGTAGTAACAATGGAAGTTGAAGGTTATGGAACAATAAAAATAGAACTATACCCAGATAAAGCTCCAAATACTGTAAAGAATTTTATTAAATTAGCTCAAAGAGGATATTATGATGGAAAAACATTTAATGATATTGAAAGTGGATTAATAAGAGCAGGTTTGGTTGAAACTAAAAATGAGGATGGAACTGTTTTAGAAGAAGGACCAAAATTAAGTAATTTGAAGGATTTACCAGAAGGCGAAACTGATAAAGCTTATGCAATCGAAGGAGAATTTATTGAAAATGGTTTTGATAATACACTTTCTCATCAAAAGGGTGTAATATCAATGTACAGAACTACATCTGGTAAATATCAACAAGAATTATCAATGGTTGAGCTTATGGGATATACTAGTTATGTTGATACATTAATTGAACAAATGCGTAATTCTCAAAGTGGTGGATTTTTTATAGTTACTGAAGATTCTCCACAATATGATGGAATGTTTACTGCTTTTGGAAAAGTTGTTGAAGGAATGGATGTTGTTGATGCAATTTCTAATACTGAAGTAAAAAAAGAAACTAATGAAAATGGAGAAGAATATGATACTACAGAACCAGTTAATGCACCAATTATAAATAAAGTAACTGTTGATACACATGGTGTTGATTATGGAATGCCAGAGACAATTAATACATTTGATTTTGATGCAGTATTCAATATGTTTATGCAAAACTATATGCAATCATCTTCAACTACAACAAGCTATTAAATGAAAGATATGTGAGATTAAATAAATTTTATAAAGAATGCGAATATCTATGAATAAGTATTCGCATTTTTATTTTTACAAGATAGAATGTTATAAATTATATTGAGTTATATTTTTAAAATATAAAAAAATGGCTAAAACTAAATGAAAAATTATCCAAAATGCTTGACAAAATCACAAAAATGATGTAAAGTATATTAGCATTACAGAAGAAAGGGTGATTATTTTGGAGAAAAATGTTGAAATAAGTATGCTTTGCCAAATATATGGAAAGCTTTTAACTGAAAAACAATATATACTTCTAAATGATTACTACAACAACGACTTATCTCTATCTGAAATTGCTGAAAACTTTGGTATTACTAGACAGGCAGTTAGGGATAATTTAAAGAAGGGGGAAAATAAACTTTTCGATTACGAAGAGAAATTGAATGTTATGAAAAAAACAATGGAGCAAGAAGAAAAAATTGCGCTTATTTTATCTGAAATTAATAAAATTAAATCTAAAACTTCAGATAAAGAAGTTGGAAAAATTCTAGAACACATACGTAATGAACTAAATTACCTAGTATAGTTTTAGAAAAAATCAATTTTTACGAAAACTAAATTGTGAAGGGAGAATAATATGGCTTTTGAAGGATTATCATCAAGACTACAAGAAATTACAAGAAAATTAAGAGGAAAAGCTAGAATCACAGAAAGTGATTTAAAAGAAGTTTTACGAGAAGTAAAATTTGCACTTCTTGAAGCAGATGTTAATTTCAAAATTGTAAAAGATTTTATTAAAGTAATAGAAGAAAAAGCATTAGGTCAAGATGTACTTAAGTCATTAACTCCAGGACAGCAGGTTATTAAAATTGTTAAAGACGAATTAGTTGAATTACTAGGTGGAGAAGATAGTAAAATTAATTTTGTATCAAACCCACCAACAATTATAATGCTTGTTGGATTGCAAGGTTCTGGAAAAACTACTACAGCTGGAAAACTTGCTAATTTAATTCGTAAACAAGGAAAAAATCCTTTACTAGTTGCCTGTGATGTTTACAGGCCTGCTGCTATAAAGCAACTGCAGGTTGTAGGAAAACAATTAAATATTCCAGTATATGCAAATGAACAGACAAAAGATGTAGTTTTAATTGCAAAACAGGCTATAAATGTAGCTATATCAAAATTAAATGATGTTATAATTTTGGATACTGCAGGTAGACTTCATGTAGATGAAGAGTTAATGCAAGAACTTAAAAATATAAAATCAAGTGTAAAGCCACATGAGATTTTATTAGTAGTAGATTCAATGACAGGTCAAGACGCTGTTAATGTTGCAGAAAGTTTTAATAGTCAACTTGGAATTGATGGAGTAGTTCTTACAAAACTTGATGGTGATACAAGAGGTGGTGCAGCATTATCAGTTAAGAAAATAACAGGAAAACCAATAAAGTTTGCAGCTACTGGCGAAAAATTGAGTGACATAGAAGAATTTCATCCAGACAGAATGGCTTCAAGAATTTTAGGTATGGGTGATGTACTTTCAATAATCGAAAAGGCAGAAGAAACATTTGATGCAGAAGAAGCTTTGAAAATGGAACAAAAGCTTAAAAAATCAAAATTTGATTTGGAAGATTATTTAGCTCAATTAAAACAAGTCAAAAAGATGGGATCTTTTTCTTCTATTTTGAAAATGTTACCTGGAATGGGAAAATTGAAAGATCTTCAAATTGATGATAAGGAATTTGATAAGGTAGAAGCTATTATTTCTTCTATGACTGCTGAAGAAAGAAGAAATCCCAAGATTTTAAATGGAAGTAGAAGACTTAGAATTGCAAAAGGTAGTGGAACTTCTGTTCAAGAAATTAACAAATTTATGAATTCTTTTGAAATGACACAAAAAATGATGAAAAACCTAACAAATAATAAAGGTGCCATGAGAAGAATGATGAAAGGATTAGATGATGGTAATCTTGATATAAATGATATTACCAAAAATCTAAAATAAAAAAGTTTTTAAATTTTAAAAATAAATTAGTATTTTATTAGGAGGTGAAAAGTATGGTAAAAATAAGATTACAAAGAGAAGGAAAGAAAAAAGCTCCTTTCTACCATATTGTTGTTGCAGATTCTAGAAGAGCTAGAGATGGAAGAATAATTGAGAAAATTGGAACTTATGATCCTATGACAAATCCTTCAACTGTTGTTTTAGATAAAGATTTAGTTGAAAAATGGATCAAAAATGGTGCAAAACCAACTGATACAGTAAAAAGACTTATTGAAGAGGCAAAATAATTTAAACTAAAGGTGGTATGAGCAATGAAAGAAATAATGCAAGTGGTTATTGAAAACCTAGTTGAAGATAAAGCTTCTATATCTATTAATGAAACTCAAAATGGTAATGAATTAAAATATGAAGTTAAAGTTTCAGAAAAGGATATGGGAAGAGTTATTGGAAAAAGAGGTAAAATTGCACAATCTATAAGAACAGTAATGAAAGCTATTGCAGCAAAGGAAGACAAAAAAGTTATTATTGAATTTATTGATTAGGAAAACAAAAATGCAAGAATATTTTGAAGTGGGTCAAATTGTTAATACATCTGGTTTAAAAGGTTTAGTTAAAGTTAATCTTTTTACAGATGATATTGAAAAATTTGATAAAGTATTAATTGAAAAAAATAAGCAACTAATTGAATATGAAATTGAAGGTGTTAGATATCACAAAAATCAAGCTTTAATAAAGTTTAAAGGTATTGATGATATTGACAAGGCAGAGACTTTTAGAAATTGTTATATAAAAGTCAAAAGATGCTGGGAAGAAGAACTACCTGAAGATACATATTATATAGTTGATTTAATTGGTCTTGAAGTTTTTTCAGATGAAAATGAAAAATTAGGAGTATTAAAAGAGGTTTATCCTGTTCCTGGTGGAAATAATGATGTATATGTTGTTGAAACCAATGGAAAAGATTTGTTATTACCAGCAATAGGTGATGTAATAAAGAAGATTGATATTCCAAACAAAAAAATGATAGTTCATCTAATAGATGGTTTAATGTAGAGGAGATGTTAAAATGAAGTTTGATGTTTTAACATTATTTCCAGAAATGTTCGAGCCACTTAAGCAAAGTATAATCAAAAGAGCTACTCAGAAAAATTTAATTGATATAAATTTAGTTAATATTAGAGATTTTTCTGAAAATAAGCATAATAAAGTTGATGATACTCCATATGGTGGTGGAGCTGGAATGCTGATGATGCCAGATGTTGTTGATAGAGCTTATGAATCTGTTAAATCTGAAAATTCTAAAGTAATTTATTTATCACCACAGGGAAAGACTTTAAATCAAAAAAAGATTAAAGAATTGTCAAAAGAAGATCATTTAATATTACTTTGTGGTCACTATGAAGGTATTGACCAGAGAGTAATAGATAAAATTGTTGATGAGGAAATATCTATAGGTGATTATGTTTTAACTGGTGGAGAACTGCCTGCGATGGTATTGATAGATAGTGTTTCAAGATATATAGATGGAGTTTTATCAAGTGAATCTACAGATGAAGAATCATTTTCAAATGGGTTACTTGAATATCCACAATATACAAGACCAGAAGTTTTTAATAATGAAAAAGTTCCTGATGTTTTAATATCAGGTCACCACGAGAATATTCGTAAATGGAGAAGACAGAAGTCTTTAGAAAATACTTTTAAGAAAAGACCTGAATTGTTAGAAAAAGTTGATCTAACTGAAAAAGAAAAAAAATTTATAGAAAAATTAAAAAGTGAGATATAGTCTCATAAGAAAGGAGAATATAATGGATATTATAAAATCAATAGAACATGAACAACTAAAGAATAAGATTCCTAATTTAAGAGTTGGTGATACTGTTAAAGTTCACGCAAAGATTAAAGAAGGAAATAGAGAAAGAATCCAAGTATTTGAAGGAATTATAATAAAAAAACAAGGTGGAGGAGTTAATGAAACATTTACAGTAAGAAGAATTTCTTATGGTGTTGGTGTTGAAAAAACATTTTTAGTACATTCACCAAATGTTGAAAAAGTTGAAGTAACTAGAGTAGGTAAGGCAAGACGTGCTAAATTATATTACTTAAGAGATAGAGTTGGTAAAGCTGCTAAAACTAAGGAAAAGGTTGGAGCTAGAATTGAAACTAATGAAATAGTTGTTAAAGAAGAAATAGTTCCAGGTGAAGCAGAGGTTGTTGAAGAAGTTACTGAAGTAGTTCCTGAAGAAGCTGTTCAAGCTGCTCAAGAAAAAGTTGAAGAAGAAAAAGCTACAGCTACAGAAAATAATACTGATGCTGAATAATAAAAAAATGCAATCACATTTGTGATTGCATTTTTTTGTGGATATCATAATATAATAGTGTAAAGTTGGCTTTTTTAAAGTTTTTGTTGTGAATTTTGTATTTATATATTATAATATGTATAGATGCGGGTATAGTTTAATGGTAGAATCCCATGCTTCCGACCTGGTGGTGAGGGTTCGATTCCCTCTACCCGCTCCAGTAACGTTTCTGTTCGAACTATGCGAACTTTATATAAAATTTTAGTCTGAAATATGACTGATTTTTTTTATTCATCAAAAAAGTCCCACTGGTAATTTTGATACTTGCGTCAAAATACCTAGGGGATATAAAACTTATTTGTTGAATTAAATATTTATGTTATAATTAGTTTGAGAGGTGATAGAATATGATAGATTTGCATACACATACTATTAACTCTGATGGCGATTTTACAACAGAGGAAACTTTAATAGAAGCAGAAAAAAGAGGAATAGAAATTCTTTCAATAACTGACCATAATAATATTACAGCTTATGATGACTTAAAACGAATTCCAATAAATGAAATATTTTCGGGGAAAATAATTATTGGAACAGAACTTGAATTTACTAAAGATGGAAGATTATTTGATATGCTAGGATATGGTTTCGACCCAAGCATCTTAAGTAAAACTCAAATTATAAAAGATGGTATGGTCTATTCAACAGTTGAAGGACAAACAAAGATTTTAAATCATTTAAAAAGAGTTTGCGATAGTCTGGAGATTGTATATTCAAGAGATTTAAAAATTTTATCAGCTAATAATATGGCAAATGATGTTATGCTAGATAATATATTATTATTTAAAGAAAATAATGATATTTTAAATAAAATGGGAATATATGACAGAACAAGTTTTTATCGTCAACATTTCTGTGAACCTCAAAGTCCATTCTATATAGACGAGACAGAGGGAAAATTTGATGTGTTTTATGTTACAAAAGTTATTCATGATGCTGGTGGAAAAACATTTTTAGCTCATCCATTTGTATATAAATTGCCTAATTTAAAAGAGTTTTTGGATGAATTAGTATCATATGGAATATTGGATGGTATTGAATGTGAACATAGAAAACATTCCAACGAGGAAATAGAATGGATAGAGAAATATTGTGATGAACACCATTTATTAAAAAGTGGAGGAAGTGACAGACATACAATAAATCATCTAATTGGACATGCGAATAATAATCAAAGAGAAATACAAAAAAGTTTAATAGAAAATTGGATAGATGAATTAGTTCCAATTTATGAGCCAAGGTGTTAAAAAAATAGCTTTAAGTAATTGATAATATTTCATTCTTGCATTAAAATATATTTAGTTAATGATAATTATGCATCAATTCGTTTATTATAGAAAAAAGTTGTAGATAACTACGACAATCGCTCCATAATGCGTTTCCGTTGAACTAGTTATACATATTGATATGACTGAGTTTGAAGGAAACAAAGTGATTATTATTTCACAATATATAAGTCGATTTAGTCGGCTTTATTTTTTTACTTTTAAATATCAAGATTGGTAAATAAAGTAAAAGATAGCCTCAATAATTTAATTTAATTCTCAAAATTGATTTGACTTTTTGAAATAATCTGTGTATAATAAATAAAGGAAATGACAATTCCACAAACGTGGTTTTGCCGATATAGATAGAAAAACTCAC
>CAMYZH010000048.1 GCA_947303785.1 uncultured Clostridium sp. | reverse complement strand
CAATTTTTTTGTATGCATGCATAACTGTTGTATGATCTCTTCCACCAAAATCATTTCCTATTCGAGGAAAAGACATTTGGCCAACAGTTCGGCATAAGTACATTGCAATTTGTCTTGGATATGCTATATCATTAGATTTCTTAGCAGATACTAAATCACGCTTATCTATTTTAAAGTAATTAGAAACAACATCCTGTATGTAATCAGCAGAAATAATATTTTCTTTTTGAAGTGTTACATCATTTATTGCTTTTTCAACTACTTCTATTGTTATTGGACTATGTGTTAACGAAGTATACGCTAAAATTTTGTTTAAAACGCCTTCTAATTCCCTAATATTAGAATCTATTCTTGTAGCAATTAGTGAAAGAATATCATCATCAATTAAAATACCTTCTAATTGTGTTTTCTTCCTTAATATAGCTAATCTCATTTCATAATCAGGCATTGAAATATCTGCAATTAATCCCCATTCAAATCGAGATTTTAATCTATCTTCTAATAAAGCAATATCTCTTGGAGGTTTGTCGCTTGATAATATAATCTGTTTTCCATTTTGATGTAATGTATTAAAAGTATGAAAAAACTCTTCTTGAGCTGTATTTTTTCCTGCAAAAAATTGTATATCATCTATTAGAAGAATATCTATATTTCTGTATTTATTTCTGAACAATTCGTTTTTATAATTTGCATCTTTTATAGCGTTAACAAGTTCATTTGTAAAAGCTTCTGAAGTAACATATAAAACTTTTTTAGAAGAGTCTCTTTTTAAAATTTCGTTTCCAATTGCTTGCATTAAGTGAGTTTTGCCTAAACCTACTCCCCCATATATGAATAAAGGATTATACATAGAAGAAGGTGCTTCAGATACAGCAAGAGCTGCAGCGTGTGCAAATCTATTATTATTACCTACTACAAATGTATCAAATGTATATTTTGGGTTTAAAGATGTTTTAAGATATTCTGGAGTTGATGTTAAATTATCAAATGAATTATTTAAGGCATCTTGCACATTTAATGTAGACATATCAGAAGAATCTAAGATTTCTAATTGCCAGGTTTTATTTGTTAGAAAATTAAAAGTATTGATAATTAAATCATAATATCTTGATTTGATTGCATCTGTTTGCATTGCATTTGAAGTTATTAATTCTATTTTATTATCATAAATGTTTCCTATTTCTAATGTTTTAATCCAAGTTGTATAAGAAATGTTTGTCATTTCATTTTTTAATAAGTCTTTGGCTTGATTTAACAGTTCATTTTTATCCAACAAATTCAACGACCTCCTGATTAAATAATATTAAAAAAAGTAAATTAAAAAAATACCTCTAAGTATTATTTGCGTAGAAAAAAATAAGTATTTTTCATCGAACTTATAATATCAATTTATTTTTGAATAGTCAAGAGTTAATGATTAAAAGCTTTATTTATAAATATTTGTCTTAAAGTTTTTGAAATATGTTTGTAATATTCATATTTATTAAAGGAAATAATCAACGAAGTATTGACATTTCATGGCTTTTTATAGTATAATTTGAATTACTTTTGAGAAATAAATAATATAAATATAGGAGGTGCAATATGAAAAGAACATTACAACCAAAAAAGAGACAAAGACAAAAAGAACATGGATTTTTAAAAAGAATGAAAACTAGATCTGGAAGAAATATCCTTAAAGCTAGAAGAGCAAAGGGAAGAAAAGAAATTAGCGCATAGCTTTTATAATCATAAAATAGGGGCAGAAGAAAGCCCTTTTTATGTATTATGCGTATTTTTTAAAGGAATGAAAAAAGTTGA
This sequence comes from uncultured Clostridium sp., assembly GCA_947303785.1. GTDB lineage: Bacteria > Bacillota > Clostridia > TANB77 > CAG-508 > UMGS1994. The sequence continues at coordinate 8,540 of CAMYZH010000048.1, read as the reverse complement.
AAAATACTGAAATTATCAAAAAAAATTACGAATTTAAATATTTTTTTAAAAAAGGAAAATTTTTTTCTGGAAAATTGATTGAAATATTTATTTTCTATAATAATGAAGAAAAAAATAGATTAGGAATTGTTGTTAGTAAAAAAGTCGGAGGAAGTGTTATTCGAAATCGAATAAAAAGATATATTAGAGCAGCTTATACTGACGTAGAGAATATTATTAGCAATAAGTGTAATTTGTTAATTGTGTGGAAAAAAAATATTGACACTAAAAAAGCTAATTATTCAGACATTAAAGAAGACATATTAGTTATTTTAAAAAAATATGAAAATAATAAAGGTTAAGTATGAAAAGAATTTCATTATTTTTATTAAAGTTTTATAAAAAAAGAATTTCGCCAATATTTAGTTTTTTAGGAATTCATTGTAAATACACTCCAACATGTTCTGAATATATGATGCAAGCTATTGAAAAATATGGCTTTTTAAGAGGCTTTTTAAAAGGCTTTTGGCGTTTTTTAAGATGTAATCCATTTTCGAAGGGTGGATACGATCCTATTAAATAGTGGAGGATATATGGGAAAAATTATAAGCTTTTTAGCAGGTATTTTTGGATATTTGTTAAAATATATATATGGATTAACGAATAATTATGGTTTAGCTATTATTTTATTTACTATTGCTGTTCAAGTTATAATATTACCTTTTACAATACGACAACAAAAAACATTAATAAAAAGCAATAGAGTGCAGGCAAAAGTAAAAGAATTACAAGAAAAATATAAAGATGATAAAGTTAGATTGGGACAAGAAACAATGGATTTATATAAAAGAGAGAAAATGAGTCCATGTTCTGGTTGCTTAGGCTCAATAATGCAGATTATTTTATTTGTTTCTATTTTTTACTTAGTTAGACAACCATTAACATATATGCAAAATATGGATGCAAAACAGATAAATGAATATATTGAAAAATACCATATTAGTTCTAATTCTAACTATAAAGAAATTGATATTATAAGGGAAGCAAAGAAAAATAATGATAGCTCAATATATATTAATATGAAATTTTTAGGAATTGATTTGAGCAATATTCCTTCAAGAAATTGGGGAGATTTTACGGTTTATATTATTCCAGGATTATATGTAATTTCATCAATTATAACAATGAAAATTACAACAAGCATGAATAAAAAGAAATTGACAAAAGAAGAAAAAGAAGAAGAAGAAAGAAAGAAAAGAGAATTAAAAGCTCTTATTAAAGCTGGAGAAAAAGAAGAGGATGACATTGATACAATGGAAGAAATGAGTAAGCAAATGACTATAATGATGCCAATTATGGCAGTGTCGGTTGCTGTAATTGCACCACTGGGATTAGCTTTATATTGGCTTGTTAATAATGTTATTTCTACAGCTGAAAGAGTTATTATTAATAAATTCATGAAGATTAATAAGGAGGAAGAGTAATGGCTAATATATATGAAGGTAGGACAACAACTGAGGCGATAGAAAAAGGCCTTAAAGAACTTGGAGTTTCAAAAAAAGATGTTGACGTAAAAGTAATAGAATCTGATGATAAAAGAAGTTTTTTTAGTATATTAACACCAAGAGTTGTTAAAGTGGAGCTAACATTAAAAAAAGAAACTACAAAAAATATTTCCAATAAAAAGGAAAAAGTTGAAATTTCAGCAGAGACTGAAAACAGAGCTGATGAAAATATCAAAAAATTTTTAGATTCATTAATTCCAAAATTGCCTAGCAAAGATTTAAAATATGAAATAAAGAATGATAAAAATGATATTCTAGTTGAAATCAATGGACAAGATACTGGCTATTTGATTGGTTATAGAGGAAATGTTTTAAATTCGATGCAAGTTATCTTAAATAATGTTGCAAATAATGGAATAAATGAAAGAGTTAGAGTATTACTTAATATTGGTGGATATAAAGAAAAAAGGGAAAAGGATTTAAGAGATTTAGCTGACAAAATAGCTGGAACTGTTATAAGGAAAAGAAAATCTATTACTCTTGAGCCAATGAGTTCTTATGAAAGAAAAATAATTCATTCAAAATTACAAGAGAATACAAAGGTTGAAACACATAGTATAGGCGAGGAACCTAATAGAAAAATTGTCGTTTCTCTAAAAAAATAATACATTGTGAAAGGATGTACATCTAAAAGTGCATCCTTTTTTATATATAGAAAGGAGATTTATAATGTCAACAATTGCTGCAGTATCCACAGCCCCAGGAATAGGAGGAATAGGAATTGTAAGAATGAGCGGAAATAATTGTTTTGAAATATTAGAAAAAATATTTAAACCAATTTCTGAAACGCCTATCAAAGGATATACAATTAAATATGGAAAAATAGTTGATGGAAAAGAAATAATAGATGAAGTTTTAGTATCTTATTTTGTTGCACCTAAAAGTTATACTACTGAGAATATGTGTGAAATAAACTCTCACGGAGGAACAGTTGTAATTAAAAAGATTTTAGAATTATGTTTATATAATGGGGCTATTTTAGCCGAACCGGGGGAATTTACTAAAAGGGCTTTTTTAAATGGAAGAATAGATCTTACTCAAGCAGAGGCAGTAATAGATGTAATAAATAGTAAAACCGAAAAAGAGGCAAAAGCATCAATAAATCAACTAGAGGGAAATCTTTCTATTAAAATTAAGGAAATAAGAGATGATTTGATTTCTGGAATGGCAGATATTGAGGCTTCCATCGATTATCCAGAATATGATGAAGTAGAAATAACATCTGCGAAAATATTAGAAATTTTATTGAGAAATAGGGAAAAATTATCAAAATTGGAAAATTCTTTTTCTAATGGAAAAATATTAAGAGATGGAATAAAGACAGCAATTATAGGAAGACCTAATGCAGGAAAATCCTCATTATTAAATTTATTACTAAATGAGGAAAGAGCAATAGTTACTGAAATTGAAGGAACCACAAGAGATACTATCGAAGAATATATTTCTCTTGGAGGAATTCCATTTAAAATAATCGATACTGCTGGTATTAGAGATACTGATGATACGGTAGAAAAAATAGGAGTAAAAAAGGCTATTGATATTGCTCAAAAAAGTGATTTAATAATTTCAATATTTGATACAAATAGAGAACTGAATGAAGATGACAAGAAAATATTAAATATATTGCAAGATAAGAATTCAATAATAATATTAAATAAAATAGATTTAAATACGAAAAAGATTAATAAAGAGTATTTAGAAAAATATAGTAAAAATATTATTTTTATGTCAATGAAAACACAGGAAGGATACCAAGAATTATTAAACATGATGCAAAGAGTTGTAGATGTTGATGAAATAAAAAATGATGGAGAATTACTAGTAATAAATGCTCGTCATAAATCCTTAATTTATCAAGCTAAGAATTCGCTAAATAATGCAATAGATACTTTAGAGAAAGGACTTCCAGTAGATGTTATTGCAATATATATGAAAGAAGTACTTGAAGAATTAGGCAAAATAACAGGTGAGACTGTAACAGATGATATTATAAATGAAATTTTTTCTAAATTTTGTTTAGGAAAATAATAAATATAATACATTATTAAAAATAAAGTGAATGGAAGGTAAAAAAATGAGTTATAATGCAGGAAAATATGATATAGCTGTTATTGGTGCAGGACATGCAGGATGTGAAGCTGCGTTAGCTGCTGCAAGAATGGGAATGAAAACCTTAATTTTTTCTATAACACTAGAATGTGTTGCTAATATGCCTTGTAATCCACATATTGGAGGAACATCTAAAGGACATTTAGTTAGAGAAATTGATGCGCTCGGTGGTGAAATGGGGAAAAATATTGATAAGACAATGATACAAATAAAAATGCTTAATACATCTAAGGGACCCGCGGTGCATTCTTTAAGAGCTCAAGCAGATCGAAAAAGATATCAAATGGAGATGAAACACACCCTAGAAAAGCAAGAAAATTTGTTTTTAAAGCAAGGAGAAATAGTAGATATTAAGGTGGTTGATGGTAAAGTTAAAGCTGTAGAAACAAATATGGGAGCAATTTATGAGGTGGATAGTGTAATATTTGCTACAGGTACATATTTAAAAGGAAAAATATTTGTTGGTGAGTATTCATGTGATAGTGGACCTGATGGTGTTTTTCCGGCTGTAAAATTATCAGAGTGTTTAAAGAAAAACGGTATAGAATTATTAAGATTTAAAACAGGTACTCCTGCTAGAATAAACAAGAATAGTATAGATTTTTCTAAAATGGAAATTCAAGAAGGTGATAATAATATACCTGCATTTTCGTTTGAAGATAGAATAGGGGATTTTAAGCAAGAACCTTGCTATCTTACCTATACAAATGAAGAAACACATAAAATAATTAGGGCTAACCTACATAGGTCACCATTATATGCTGGAAAAATAGAAGGAACCGGTCCTAGATATTGTCCTTCAATAGAAGATAAAGTTGTAAGATTTGCAGATAAAGACAGACATCAAATTTTTGTTGAACCATTAGGGTTAAATACAGATGAGATGTATATTCAAGGAATGAGCTCCTCATTACCTGAAGATGTACAAATTGCTATGTATAGAACTTTACCTGGACTTGAACACTGTGAATTCACAAGACCAGCATATGCGATTGAATATGATTGCATAGAGCCATCTCAATTAAAAAACTCATTGGAACTTAAAAAGATTGAGGGAATGTTTTTTGCAGGGCAAATAAATGGGACTTCTGGTTATGAAGAAGCAGCTGCACAGGGAATAATAGCAGGGATTAATGCTGCGCTTAAATTAAAGGGAGAGGAACCGGTTATATTAGATAGATCTGATGCATATATAGGAGTTTTAATAGATGATATTGTAACTAAAAGTACTAACGAACCTTACAGAATGATGACTTCCAGAGCAGAGTACAGATTGCTTTTAAGACAAGATAACGCTGACTTAAGATTAACAGAGATTGGCCACAGGGTAGGGTTAATATCTGATGAAAGATACGAAAAATTTATATGTAAAAGAAATTCTATTTATAGGGAAGTAGAAAGACTTAAAAACACAGTAATTAAGCCAAAAGAAGAGGTTAACAAACTATTGGAAAAATATGGAACAACGCCACTTAACGGAGGAGTTCATTTATCAGATTTGCTAAAAAGAACAGAGTTGACATATGAAATATTATCACAAATTGATCCTGATAGGCCAGAGTTAGATGAAGATGTTAAAGAGGAAGTAGAAATAATGGTTAAATATGAGGGATATATTAAAATGCAAGAAACTCAAGTAGAAGGCTTTAAGAAACTTGAAAGAAAAATATTACCAACAGACATAGATTATAGTAAAATTAATGGTTTAAGACTTGAAGCTAGACAAAAATTAAATAAAATAAAACCATATTCAATCGGGCAAGCTTCTAGAATATCTGGTGTTTCACCTGCAGATATATCTGTATTATTAGTTTTTATGGAACAACATAAACATAAGGAGAGTATTTAAATGGATATAGAAATATTTAAAAGAATAATGGCAGAAAAGTATGATAAATATGATTTAAAACTATCTTCAAAAAGTGTGGATTGCTTTTATCAATATATGAACAATCTTTTAGAGTGGAATTCGAAAATAAATTTAACAGCTATCAAAGATGAAGAAGAAATAATAATAAAACATTTTTTAGATTCTTCAATTATAATTAAAAATATTTCAAATGGAGAAATCCTCGACATAGGGTCAGGAGCCGGTTTCCCAGGAATACCACTTAAAATTATGAACAATGATTTGAAAGTTACTTTAATAGATTCTGTAAATAAAAAGGTTAATTTTATGAAGGATTCAATAGAAAAATTACAATTAACTAATATAGAGGCTAGGCATGGAAGAGCAGAAGAATTCGCACATGAAAAAGAGTATAGAGAAAAGTTTGACATAGTAGTTTCTAGAGCCGTAGCAAATATGAGTACATTAGCCGAATATATGTTACCATTTGCAAAGGTTGGGGGAAAATGTATTTGCATGAAAGGACCTTCTATAGAAGAAGAATTAAACGATGCTAAAAATGCTATTAATAAATTAGGTGGAGAAGTAATCAATGTAATTAAATATAATATTGAAAAGAATGAAAGATCATTAATAATTATTTTAAAGAAAAAAAGTACCGAACAAATATACCCAAGGAAACAAGGAAAACCTATAAAAGAACCAATAAAATGAAAATAGAAAATGAATTGTTCCACAGATAACATGTTGATAATCTGTGGATATTTTTATATAATTTTACCGACAAATGTTAATAAAAAATATTATTTTTTTATTGACATAGTTGTTAAGTTTTTATATTATATTATAGTAAGATTGGAGGGATGATTTTGGGAAAAATAATAGCAATAGCAAATCAAAAAGGAGGAGTTGGAAAGACCACAACATCAGTAAATCTATCGGCTGTACTTGCTAAAAAAGGTAAAAAAGTTTTATTAATAGATGCAGATCCTCAAGGTAATGCTACTAGTGGGATTGGTGCTGATAAAAATGTTGAAAAATCTTTGTATGATGTTTTAATTAATGAAGAACCAATTGAAAATACTGTTCAAGATACTTTAGAAAAAAATTTAAAAATATGCCCTTCAAATATCAATTTAGCTGGTGCGGAAGTTGAACTTGTTTCTCAAATGTCCAGAGAACATAGGATGAAGGAACAACTAGAGTTAGTAAAAGATAAATATGATTATATTTTAATTGATTGCCCACCATCATTAGGGTTGATAACAATTAACTCATTTACTACTGCGGATTCTGTTTTAATTCCTGTTCAATGTGAATATTATGCATTAGAAGGATTAGGACAATTAATTAATACAATCAATTTAGTAAAAAAACATCTTAATAAATCATTAGAAATTGAAGGTGCTGTACTAACTATGTATGATATTAGAACAAATTTATCAAATCAAGTCGTAAAAGAAGTAAAAAAATATTTTGATAATAAAGTTTTTAAAACAGTTATTCCTAGAAATGTTAGACTTAGTGAAGCACCAAGCTTTGGTATGCCAATAACAACATATGATCCAAAATCTAAAGGAGCAAAATGTTATGAAAAATTGGCTAAAGAAATATTAAAAAATGATGAAGTTAAAGAAGGACCAAAACATATGAAATAGGAGGAAATAAAATGGCAAAGAAGACTGGATTAGGAAAAGGGTTAGATGCATTATTTTCAACATCTATCATTGAAGAACCTGAAGAAAATGAAATAATTCATAATTTAAAAATATCTGAAGTTGAACCAAATAAAGATCAACCAAGAAGGGTATTTGAACAAGAATCACTTAAAGAGTTATCAGAATCAATAAAAAAATATGGTGTAATTCAACCAATTATTGTTTCTAAAAAGGACGATAGTTATCAGATTGTCGCAGGCGAGAGAAGATGGAGAGCATCGAAAATAGCTGGGTTAACTGAGATTCCTGCAATTGTAAGAGATAATAATGAGCAAAAAAACAGAGAAATTGCGCTGATTGAAAATATTCAGAGAGAAGACTTGAATCCTATAGAAAAAGCCAGAGGAATAAAGCAGTTAATGGAACAATATAATATGACTCAGGCACAAGTTGCAGAGGTTATAGGTAAAGGAAGAAGTACAGTAACAAATACATTAAGAATATTAAACTTAGATCCTAGAGTTATAGATTTAGCATTACAAGGAAAGTTAACGGAGGGACACTGTAAGGCATTATTAGGTTTTGAAAATCCTGATAAACAGTACGATATGGCACTTTATATGATTGAATCTGGAGATAGTGTTAGAGATGCAGAAAAAAAGACAAAAGCTAGAAAGAAAATGCCTAAAAAGAATACAATCTATGAACCTATATATAGAGATATAGAAAGTAGTTTTCAAAGTTTTTTTGGAACAAAAGTAAAATTAAATGCAGGCCAGAGAAAAGGAAAAATTATTATTGAATATGCATCAAATGATGATTTAGAGCGCATACTAGAATTAATAAAATAAGGAGCCAAAAAAGATGTTTAACTTTATAATATTTTTTGTAGCAGTTAATATAATATTAGCTGCTATACTTATATTATTATCCTACAAGATATATAGATTAGAAAAGAAATACAATTTATTTATATCAAAATTTAACTCTGAAGAAAATATAGAGATGTCTTTGCAAAAATATATAGAAATGGTAAAAAATGTAAATGAAGAAAATAAAATTAATAGAGCAAACTATCTTAATATAGAGCGAAAAATAGAAGATTGTATCCAAAATATTGGTTTTATTAGATATAATGCTTTTGATGATGTGGGAAACGAATTAAGCTTTGTTATAGCACTTTTAGATAACAATGATAATGGTTTTATTATTAACTCTATTTATGGAAAGAATTATAATACTATTTATTCGAAAAAAATAGAAAGTGGTACATCAATTTACCCCTTAACGGATGAAGAAATTACGGCATTAAATAAGGCAAAAGATAATAAAAAATTATAAATATGTAGTGTTACAATTGAAGTGAAACAAAATAATAAA
>CAMYZH010000047.1 GCA_947303785.1 uncultured Clostridium sp. | reverse complement strand
TTTTTCATTCAATTTTGGTATCATCTGAATAATAACAAATTATTATTCAACAAGTCATTTATATAGCTCCATCTTTACCACAAACTTTTCTAAAAGTTTTAAGAATTATTTTTATATCTCTTCTATTTCCACATCTACTAGCATATTCCTCATCAAGCTTTAATCTATCTTCAAAAGTTAAATTGTTTCTACCTGCTATTTGCCATGGACCAGTTAAGCCTGGCTTAACCTTAACAATATAATCATAATATTCGCCCATATCTTCTTTTTCACGTGGCATATATGGTCTTGGTCCAACAAGCGACATCTGTCCAAAAAGTATTGATACAAACTGTGGCCATTCATCTAATGAAGTTTTTCTTAAAAACTTTCCTGTTTTAGTAATACGTGGATCATCCTGCAATTTTTTGTTTATTGCATATTCTTTAGCTTCTTCTGGATGATTGTCTAAATAACCTTGTAATATCTCGTCTGCTCCAATTACCATACTTCTAAATTTATATATTTTAAATATTTTTCCATCTTTTCCAATTCTTAGTTGGTCGTAAAATAAAGGTCCTTCATCTTTATTAATTGTTTTTACAATAAATACTATTATTGTTATAGGGATTAATAAAACCGTACCAACTAAACCTGCTAGAATATCTATTGTTCTTTTTATTGTTGCACTAATGAAATTTCTTATTGTTCTTTCAGCAATTTTTGCTTTATGTTTTTCATTTTTATTTCTATATTCTTCTAATTCATCTTCAGACATTTCATTAATTTTTTGTAAGACTTCTAGTTCATTTGGATTTTTCATTCCAATTCCTGACATAATTCCCCCAAAAAATTATCATAATTTCGGCAATTTAATCTCTTAACTTTTTTTATATTATCATAAATGTTTTTTTATTACAAGTATAATTTTACCATTTTTACCATTTGTATCAAAAGTATCATCACCTTAATTTGGTTAATTACTTCGTCAATTAGCCTCTCTATCGTCTCAGTATCCTATTTTACTGTTTTTCCTTTTTTATTCATAACAAAAGTTCTTGTAGCATTAAATATTATTAACGCTTCATAAAATATTGCAACATATGATTTAACACTAATTGCATATACCAACCAGCATCCAGCTGCGATAGCTCCTGTCAATCTTATAATACTTTCGTTTGGAGTTAAGAAAGAAGCTAAAATAATTATAGAAGCTATCATTGGAAAAAGTGAAAAGATGTTTTGATAAAAAACGATATTGACTGCTAATAACAAAATCATAAATCCAATTGTGACATAGTTTTTAAATTTATGTTTATCAAAATAAAAAATAGTCATCATCGCAAGTAATCCTATAAAATTACTGATTGCTCCTGATTTTCCATTTAATAAAACATAATGTAATACTAAGAAAACACGTGAAAGAATTTGCATCCATAGTATGCCTTTTTTACTCTTTTTAGAATAACTTAATGCTAATGTAATAAATCCTATTACTCCAATTAATTGAATTAACAAACTATAAATATTCATATTGGGTCCATCCTTTGTTTTTTATTTTATAATAAAATTTAGCTTATTTCTTCAAATATTTTATGCACTTTTTCATTACTTTTTTTCATATTAACTGGTCTTAATTCTTTATTAGTAAAGCAATGCGTTGTTGTAGCTTTGATTATATCATTATTGTTTTTTACATCTTTTACTTCATATGAAACTTCTAACCTAACTCCATTATATTTAGAAATATATGGTTTAATTGAAATTACATCTCCACTTGTAACTGGGTTTAAATATTTACAACTGATTTCCAAAGTTGGAATAGTATATCCTAACTCTTCTAATCTTTCCATTGATAAACCTAATTCTTTCATCCATTTACATCTTGCCTCTTCTAAATATCGTATGTAATTTGAGTGATGTACTATTCCCATTTTATCAGTTTCATAATAATTAATTTCTCTAATATATTCAAATTCCATATACTCCTCTATTCTTCACTAAATATGATTTTTTTATCATTTAACAAGGTGCTATCTACATCTATAAACAACCTCATGTATTAATAATATCAATTTCTTCTTTGCTTATTCTATCAAAAATAATTAGCTTTATCAATCAAAAAGATTGAATCAGAATTGTTTTTCTAATTCAATCTTTTAATTTATTTTGAATATCCTGTTTTAGTAACAATTTTTTGGCTTATTTCTTTTACTTTAGCGCTTGGCTGATAATCTTCTTGGCCAAATAATTTTTTATGTAATTCTGTAACATTACTTTCAAGTGTTACTGGAACTCCGTACCATCTATCTAATGTAATTCCTTTAGTTTCATAAGGCCATCCTATACTTTCACTTATGTTAAATGAAGGAACCTTAGGTATCAAAGCAATAATATCATTTTTAGCAATATTTGTTCTTACTCTTGGTAAAACAGTATCTGCAACTGTATTTAATTGGCCAACATTTAATGTTTTGGCTTTTTTCATTGTTGCCTCAATTACAGTTCTCATTCTTTCTGTTCTTTTATAATCTCCACCAGCTGTATATCTGATTCTAGAATATGCTAAAGCTTGAACTCCATCTAAATGATAATTTCCAGCTTGTGTTATATGTTTTGATTTCTTTCCCGTTACTTTTGAATTTTCATCTATATATTTATTAATGTATTTTACTTCTTCACTATCTATATACATATCAATTCCGCCGACTGCATCTATTGTAGCTACAACTGAATCAAAGTTTACTGTTACAACTTCTTCAATGTTTAAATCTAAATTGGTATTCAAGGCTTTTAAAGTATTCTGAGCTCCTCCGTATGAATATGCATGTGTTATTTTATCTAATATTTCTGTTCCAGAACCATTATCCATTAACATATAAGTATCTCTATAAACTGAAAACATTTTTACATCATTTGTTTTTCTATTTATACTTACAATTATTATGCAATCACTTCTGTTTCCTAAGCTATAGTCATCTGCCCTTGAATCAATTCCAAGTATTGCAATATTTCGATAGCCAGATAGTTCTTCTTTGACTTCCTCTGTAATACCAATTGCAGTCTTATCAATATCTTCATATTGAATTTGTCCTAATTTATCATTTATGTACCACCATACAACTCCTGCAAATATTCCAGCAAGTAAAATAACTATTAGCAAAAATATTAGGAATATTTTTAAGGCTATATTCATCTTCTTTTTACTTTTTTTTGTTTTCGTATCTATATTTTCATTATTATCAACTTTTTTCTTCCTTATCTTTTTCTTCTTCACTTCTTTATCTTCTTCTATAGTATGCTTTCCCACTTTATTCCTCCTTTGATTTACAACTAATTGGGATTATAACATTTATAATTTAAAAATTCAACATATTTTGGTTGCACTCTATTGGTCCTGGAACGAAATTCTCCATCAATAATAATGTTTTTATATTCTATCCTCTATCGATAATATGCTATGGCAAAACCTTTTTCACTATTGGTATTTTTTTTAATAAATAAACCATAGATAAACTAATAACATATGTAATAGGAACCCAAATCGTTCTCCATAATACTGAAAGCTTATTTATATTAAAAATCTGTACTTCATAATACATAATAACTATATGAATTAAATAGACTCCAAAGCTACATCCCGATATTTTATTAAGTACTCTGATTAAAGTCTTGTTTTCTCCAAATAATTCATCGAAATTCATTTTCTTAACCAAAGTAAAGACCGTACATGCTAATAATATAGAATGCCACGATGAATATCCCCATGTAATCTTGACTAATGTATTAGCACTCATAGACAAAAAATAAGTAGTAATATAACGATATATTAATCCCTCAATTGACCCCAAAAATAATAAAAATGTTTTTTTCTTGCTTAAATCTTCATTAGCCAATAAATATCCTAATATAATGAATATTATGTAATCTCCTATTTTTACTGAAAATGCCTTATTCCAATATATTTTAAACACTCCTAATATATTAGGAAGTAAACTATTAAATATAAAATACAATAATACTACTCCCCATAAGCTTTTTCTATTTTCTTTCTTGGCAAGCAATGACAGTAATGGCATAGTCAAATATACTCCTAGTATTTCAAACATAAAATAATAGATAGTTAACTCTTGATTGCTAAAAAATGCATTAATCCAATCAACTAAATTTTTATATTGGCTCGTATTAATTTGATTTTCTTTTGCTCCCCATACAAACATAAAAACTGCCCAAAAAATAAAAGGAATAAAAACTTTTATAAATCTTTTCTTAAAAAAAGTTTTAGTGTCATATTTTTCTCTATATGTCATTAATGTTGCACCTGACAGCATTAAAAATAATGGAACAGCAAAATAAAACAAGCATTCTACAATCAATCCTGTTTTCCATGCTCTTGTATGTATATTTCCATAAACTGCTGTACCACTACAATGCAAAGCAATTACAGAAAAAATAGCAATAATATTTAAAATATCATAATATATTACTCTTTTTTCATTCTTCTTTAATTTGCTGTTATCATTAATAATTACTTCATTATTATCTTTTAATTCCATAGTTCTCCTTTTTAGTTGCTAAATTGCACCATGATTTGGTTTTTACTAATTTTTCATCTTCTAGTAAAACATCAATATTAAAAATGTCTATCTATAAATATTTATTATATCATTCAAGTTCACTCTCTATAAACTCAACTTTTGGTGAAAATTTGCGTGCTTTTCTTATTCCCTTAAGTATCGCATGAATTCTTTTTCGTTTTTCACGATGTGCTTTTAATATTATTTTAATTATTAAATAATAACATTTTATTTTAAATATCCTATATTCCCTTCTATCATATTTTTTATAAATATACAATAAGTTTCTATAATTATAAAAATACCTATCAATTCGATTAATATCGTCATCTACTATATTAATTCCTTTGTTTTCTTTCATTTTATGTACAACTATACTGTTTGAAACAACATAACCAGGTTTATCAGTATTTAATCTTATTGTGTATTCTAAATCATCGCCATAAATAAAAAATTCTTTTATTGGTAATCCAACCTTTCTTATACTTTCAACATTTACTAAACATGAAACAAATGATGCACTTTCTACATAAAAAATTCCTTTTTCTATAGCTTCATAATTTTTTACCGTATTTGAAGATGTTCTTTGCACATTCATGGCACATAAATTACCATCTTTCCATAATACTATACTGCTTAAAAATGAAAACTCACCTTTTAATAATTCAGCCTTATGAAGTAATTTATCTAAAGAATCTTTATTAACTATTGTATCATCATCCATAAGCCATACATATCTATAATTACTATTTTTTAATACTTCCTTGATTCCATAATTAAATCCACCGGCTCCACCTAAATTGCTACCTGTATTAACATATTTTAATGATTCTCCCAAATAATTATTTACTAATTCTTTCGTCCCATCAGTACTAGCATTATCTACAATTAAAATATCTAAATTCTTATTAAGCATCAATGCTTCTATACATTCTTTTAATAATTCTACTCTGTTATATGTTACTACAACAGCTACAACCCTATTTTCCATTTTTACTCCAATCTAAATAATAATTATAATATCCTAATAATAGCCAAAATAAAAAAGTACATGCATTATTTATATAAAAAATTTCTGACAATAACATTGATGATAATAATATTCCTAAAAGACATGATACTAACATGATTATTTCCTTTGAATCCTCAATTGTCATTTTTTTCCATTCTTTTCTTGTATCAATTATAACTAAAAGTAAAAAAATAAATAAAATAGTCAAACCTATAATGCCCTGTGATACACCTATATCAATAAACATATTATGAAAAGCATTAAATTCCTTAAAATCATTACTTACAATATAGGTACTAGGATATTTTTCTCTTGCAACATATAAGATATTTGAGAATCCTACACCGCAAATCAAATTATAACCAAATATCTCGCTTCCACTTTTCCATATATCAAATCTTCTATTTGATATATCTTGCTTATTATCATTTCTTCCGACTGTAACTTGCTCTTCTTTTGCTACATTCTTTTTAAACTGTTGTATGTCTTGCTCTTTTTCAATTACGTCCTCACTGATTGCAGTTTCATTTTCAAAATATGAGGAATTCTTATTTTCATTAATTACTGTTGATTCTTTACTATCTACTAAACCCTTTTCATGAGTAATCATAAAATTGTTATACTTCTGTATTATTACTTTTGGAAGAATAGCTACTACCATTAATAAAAAAACAAATAAAATTGTCATATAAAAAACTTTTTTTAGTTTATTTTTAAGTAAATAACAATTCAATAAAAAGTATATCAAAAGTGATGTTAATAATGTAAGTAGACCTGTTCTCGATTCGCAAAAATAAATATATAATAATTGCACTACTATAGAAAAAACTAATAGCAATCGCATAAAAGCTATTTTTTCATCTTTTAATAAATATAAAGCAAATATAATTGTACATACACATAAAACTGAAGCATAATTTGGATCATAAAAAATTCCATAAAATCTTCCCCATTTTGTTAATCCAACAATATGTAATTCGCCTTCAAAAGATTTTATAATCATAAAAGTTTTATTAAAAAGCATTATCAGATTTATACAGTTCAAAGTTGTTAGCAATAATATTATTAGTATTACTAAGTATTTTAATTCTTTTCTAGCTTGTTCCTTTGAATTGACACTCCAATACCCAAAAACAAAAAAGAAATGTATACAACTCCAGACAAATACCTTTATGCTTTCCAAAATGTTATACTTTGGTTTAACAATCAATGTAAAAAAATAACTTATCAAAAAAGTACCAAGAATCAAATATTTTTTATTGCTAAAAATTTTTTCTTTATCTTTAATGCTAAAAACCAATATTAATATTATTAATACAGCTGAAGGAATTGTTAGATAATTAAAACCATTTGCATAACTTGTAATGTTTAATAAAAAATGTATAGCTAAAATGAATTTTAGCCAAAAACTTACCCCCAACTTTGTTGTTACTTTTTTATTATTGTTTCCATTATTAATAATATCCTTACACTGGTTTTCATGACAATTTTTCATATAATTTTGAGCTATTCCATCAATTAAGTTGTTTTCTCGTTTGGTACAACTTATTATTTTATTCTTCCACTTAGCCACATTATTAATCGGAAGTAAATATGAATTATTCCCTATAATAACATCTTCACTAATTTTATCACTAAACAAACATGGCAATCCCGAAAACTGTCCTTCAATACCTACTATCGGTAAACCTTCAAATCTAGATGGTAATAGAAAAATATCAAAAGCTTGCATATAGTCATTAATATTGTCAATATTATTTAAAAACATAATTTTGTCTAATATATGTAATTTATTAGCATATTCCTTTATTTTTTTCTCCATCTTACCATCACCAATAATAATAGCAATAGCATCATTTTTTTCATTAAAGACTTCCTTTAACACATCCATTAAAAAAAATTGATTTTTAGAAAAAGAAAATCTTCCAACATGTCCAATTACAAATTTATTCTGAATATTTAGCTTATCACGCATTTCTCTTCTTTTTTCTTCATTATACTTAAATTTATCATAATCTACTTTATTATAAATAATTCTATAATTTTCATTTTTTATTATTTCTTTACTAAACATCCATTTAGCTGCGTTAGCTGAACAAGCTAAAAAAGTGTTTCCACACTTTGAAACTATTATTTTGCAACAATAATTTAAAAAATGCTTAAAATATCGTATAATAATATTATTGTTTTCTATTCCCGATGAATGTGAATGAATAATTATTTGTTTTACCTTGCAAATTTTAGCTGCAATTATCCCTATACAATTAAATGTCTCAGAAATATTAAAATATGCAATATCATATTTATTCTCTTTAAATATTTTTATCATTTCTTTTAACTGCTTCAATGGTTTTCTGTTTTTTGATA
The DNA here is from genome assembly GCA_947303785.1 of uncultured Clostridium sp. Lineage (GTDB taxonomy): Bacteria > Bacillota > Clostridia > TANB77 > CAG-508 > UMGS1994. The sequence goes on along the minus strand of CAMYZH010000047.1, from coordinate 2,515 downwards.
TTACATGTAATTTATTATAATTGCCCTTTATTAAATAATCTTTCTTTTCTAAATCAGAACATTTAGTTAGAAAATCTATCTGAATATTCTCATCTTTTATTTGATTAACTAAAGAATCAATATATTTATTTATCCCACTTCCTACTCCAGAAGAAAGATATCCAATTAAAATTTTTTTCATTTTAAAACCCATTCCTATTCTGTTTTTATTAAAATCGTTATATGTTCAATTTCTTCCAGTTACAAAACTATATATATTCCACATAATTTTATAACCCACTAAGCCGAAATAAGTAGAATATATAGCTATTCTATCTCTTTTAGGAATTCTTTTATCCTTTAGTATTCTTTTTCTATTTTCCTTTATATAAGACATTATTATTTGATAATCTTCTTTAGAAAAATGCTTTGATTTTGCTAATTGAGTTAATGTACTTAAATAAGCATACATAACTCTTCTATCTGCAGCATTTTTCAAATTTGGATATTTATCTTTTACATAATTTGCCATTTCTTTGGTTGATACTATTAAATCCATTTTACTACTATTAAATGAAGTATTTGTAATTGAATTTTTTCTCATAACATAATTATAAATTGGTAAAGATTTAAATGCCACTTGGCTTGATTTATCTATTAATTTATATGTGGTTGCAGCATCTTCAAATACTCTTCCTTTCGGAAATCTAATATCCTTAAATAAGTCTTTCTTATACAATTTTGCCCATGCTGATACATCAACATCTTCACCATATAACATTTTTTCTAATGTTACTTCAGGATTCATACATAATTCTTGTCCAGAAGATGTATCAATTGTATTTTCCTGATATCTTACATAATGCTTGCCCATTGAAATATCAGCATCAAATTTTTTTAATATTTCATATAAAAAAGAAATATAATTTTCTTCTACATAATCGTCAGAATCTATAAAACTTATATATTTTCCAGTAGCAATATCAATTCCTTTATTTCGTGCATCAGAAAGGCCTCCATTTTCTTTGTGAAAAACGAGTATTCTTTTATCTTTTATAGCATACCTATCACATATCTCTCCACTACTATCTGTAGAACCATCGTCAATTAGCAATATTTCAATATTTTTATAAGTTTGATTTATAATAGAATCTATACATTTTTCCAAATATTTTTCAACATTATATACAGGCACAATTACAGAAATTAATTCTTCCATTCTAAAAACTCTTTCTATATTTTTTTCTAGTAAACTTAGCTTGTAAAAAAGCTAAACCTTTCTTAAACCAATTAACTTTTTGAATATCAATTACCCTAACTTCTTCATATTTAAAACCATTAGTATTAATCCAAACATCCAAAAGAAGCTCAGACACTCTACCAAAAAACCTACTATGAAACACATCATAACTAGTAAAATCAATTCTTTTTTCAAGCTCAAACAATATATCAAAAAGCCACTCGCAATACTTATCTAAACATTCTTTCTTCATGATAAACATATTAAACATATGAGCTGATGTTCTATTATGAAGCTTATTAAACTCAGGTAAATATTCAGGATATCTTTCCTCAATAATCTTTCCAGTTACATCAAGAGGCTCAATATACATAGTATGTTTATAATGACCATATAAATTTTCTATATAATACTTTCTTAATTTTGGAAGTATTATATCTGTTTTTTCGAAAATTTCATTTGCTTCTTCGTAGCTTAAAACAGAATTAATTCTTTCTTCTTCAGTTTTTGGTAGCTTTTTACACAATGAAAAATGCCTTCTATAGTGACTTAAGCCTATATACTCGGCATCTAAATTTTTCCACGCCCAATACAAGCCAGTAAGTTCACAAAAATATGGATTTCTATCTGAAATATTTTCGCCAATATTATCCTGTTTATATTCTTCTATTGCATCTTTTCCTTCTGCACCAACTTGAACTGGTACATATAGTTTATCGTTAGGCATATAATATTTTTTATGAGAAGCAACTATAACTTTTATATCTTTTTCCATTTATACTATCTTTCTTACTTTTTCAAAATTTCCTTATCAACCAACGCCAAAGCCTGTTCAACAATCTTATCCATATCATAATACTTATACTGACCAAGTCTACCACCAAAAATAACCTTCTCGTCCTTATCAGCAAGATCCTTATATTTAGAATAAAGCTCATTATTTCTATCATTATTAATTGGATAATAAGGCTCTTTAGACCTATCCCAAGTATCAGAATACTCTCTAGAAATAACAGTTTTAGGTTGATTTCCAAACTCAAAATGTTTATGTTCTATAATTCTAGTATAAGGAACCTCAGCCTCAGTATAATTAACAACAGCATTTCCTTGATAATTTTCCATATCAAGAACCTCAGTTTCAAACCTTACACTTCTATATTGCAATTCACCAAAACAATAATCATAATATTGATCAATAGGTCCAGTAAACACAATTTTTTCAGCTTTTTTATCTAATTCTTCTTTGTGTTCAAAATAATTATAATCTAATCTAACATCAATTCCGTCAAGCATTTT
>CAMYZH010000046.1 GCA_947303785.1 uncultured Clostridium sp. | reverse complement strand
AAAGGAGAAATAATCCAATCATCTATATAATATTTTGATAATTGAATTATACGTGGTATTTTGATAAAAGAAAAGAAATTTACATTAGCAGATAAAGAGTATAGTGAAGTCGGTTTTATATATGATTTATAATTTAAAATAGTGTTGTAAGGAAACATATCTATGGGACATTATACATGGTTAATTCATATGTTGACGGTGCCTACACAACCCACACAGAGTCAATTTCGATTCTTAAATTAAAATAATAGTATTTTAGAAATAAAGGGAGGATAATATGAAAGTTAAAGTTTTGGGTACAGCTGCTGCAACAGGAATTCCACTTGGATTTTGTAATTGTGAAGTTTGTAAAAATGCTAGAAAAAATGGTGATAAAGATATAAGAAAAAGGGCTTCTATTGTTATAAATGATGAAATGTTAATAGACCTCGGTCCAGATTCTATAAATGCTTGTAGTATGTATGGAATTGATACTGGAAAGATAAAGTATTTAATTCAAACACATTCTCATTCTGATCATTTTGATGGTGGACATTTTGTAACAAGATGGAGCGAATATAAATCACAAAATTTAGAACATTTAGATATTGTATGTTCAAATGGTACAGCAAAAGATATGAACCATTGGATTAAAGAAAATGAACCGTCATTAGATTTATTTGATGATAGTTGTAAAAAAGATTTGAATTATGATTTAAACATTATTAAGCATAATGAAAATATTAAGTTAAATGATTATGAAATTATTGCAATAGATTCAAAACATGATGATAGAGTAGAGGCTCTTATTTATATAATTTCATATAAGGGTAAAAACTTGCTATATGGTACGGATTTATTAGAAATAACAGATGAAGCATGGCAAATAATAAAAAAATATAAATTAGATGTAATATTTTTAGACCAAACATATGGAGAGGGATTTAATAATGGAGGACATTTAGATGAAGCACAAATCAAAGACATTATTAAATATATGAAAGAAAAAAATATAATAGATGATAGCTCACAAATTTTTGCAACACATCTTTCTCATGAGGGAAACAACGTTCATAGTATTATGGAAGAAAGAGCTAAATTATCAGGTTATCATATTGCTTATGATGGAATGGAAATTAACATAGAATAGTAATAAAAAAGTATTATGTAGTAAGGAAACATATCTATGGAACAATATACATAGTTAATTCATATGTTGACGGTGCCTATACAACCCACACAGAAAGTATATCAATTTTAAAGTTAAGATAAAAATTTGATGTCATAATTTGTAAACTCAAAAATATTTGATGAAATGCATTCACAAACAAAAGTTTTGTGATATAATAAACAAAATTTAAATAAGGATGTGATAATTATGAGTAATGAAAATAATATCGCACCAATAAATGAAGATTTAAACGTAGTAAAAGATGAAGTAGAAGAAATTAAACAAAAGATACGCACAATAAGAGGAAAACAGGTAATATTAGATAGTGACATTGCAAATTTATATGAAGTAGAAACTAGAAATGTAAATCAAGCTGTAAAAAGGAATATAGAAAGATTTCCTGATGAATTTTGTTTCCAATTAAACCAACAAGAATATAATTCTTTGAAATCACATTTTGTGATTTCAAAAGGAGGTAGAAGAAAAATTCCTTATGTATTTACTGAACAGGGGGTTGCAATGTTATCTGCTGTTTTACATAGTGAAAAGGCAATAAAAGTTAGTATAAATATTATAAATGCGTTTATTGAGATGAGAAAATTTATTTTGAACAATCAAATGTTATTTGATAAGATAAGTAATATTGAATTAAAACAGATAGAATATCAAAAAATGACAGATGATAGATTTGAAAAAGTATTTGAATATATAGGACAACGTAAAGAAAAAGAACAAAAAATATTTTTTGATGGACAAGTTTATGATGCTTTTAGTATGATGATAGATCTAATAAAGAAATCTGAAAATGAAATTATACTAATAGATAATTATGTAGATATAGATACTTTAAATATATTGTCTAAGAAGAATGAAAAAGTAAATATAGAAATATACACTAAGAAAGAAACAAAGTTGAATTTAAAAGATATAAATAAATTCAATATACAATATCCTAAGTTAGAAGTGAAATATACAGATAAATTTCATGATAGATTTTTGATTCTAGATAGAAAGTACATTTATCATATAGGAGCATCTTTAAAAGATTTAGGAAAGAAGTGTTTTGGAATAACATTAATCAAATATGATGCAATAATAGGAGATATACTATCAAAATTAGATTGTTAGAAAATGTTTTTATAGAAAGTGTTGTATGCACCGTTGATATATCAATTGGACATTATACAAGGTTAGATGACACTGCAACGGTGCCTATACACCCCATGTTGAGTGTTGCTCGATTCTAAAGTTAAGGTAATGCTCGAAAACACTGGTTTTGTGACATGTTCACTAGCAAATAAAGATATCTATAAAAACGGTAAAAAACTAATGAAAAATAGACAAAATTGATATCATTGTAAATAACCTGGTTAAAGGTTGATTGGTCAATAGTGTGTGCATAGTTCAGTGGTGTAATAAAAGAAAGAAGGTAATTATCTGGGATATATTAAAGAAATAAGAAAATATGTTGGACATAGTCCGATAATGGTTACAGCAGCAATGTGCATTATATATGATAAAGAGAAAGGTATTCTATTAGAGAAAAGAACAGATAATGGAATGTGGTGTGTGCCAGGAGGAGCGCTTGAACTTGGCGAAACTTTAGAAGAAGCACTAAGAAGAGAAGTAAAAGAGGAAACATCGCTAGAGATTTCTAATCCTAAATTATTTGATGTTAAAGCTGGAGTACATATGGTTTATCCCAATAAAGATGAAGTATATTATACGGATGTTGTTTATGAAATTAACGAATATGAAGGTGAACTAAAACCAGATTCAGAGAGCAAGGAACTTGTTTGGACTCCAATTGATAAATTACCAGATAATATAATGCCAACTCAAATTGAATATATAGAAAAATTTGTAAGCAAAATAAAAAATAATAATTAATTGAGGAGTATTTTATGTGTCTTATTTGCGATAGAATTGAAATGATAAAAAATAATACTAATAAATATTTTGTAAAAGAATTAGAAACTGGCTATGTTGTTATTGGAGATTAGCAACATTTTAGAGGATACACATTGTTTCTTTTTAAAGAACATAAAACAGAGTTATTTCAGCTTGATAATAAAACTAAAATGAAATTTTTAGAAGAAATGTCATTAGTTGCAGAAGCAGTTTCAAAAGCTTTTAATTGTGAAAAAATGAATTATGAATTATTGGGGAATGGAGATTCTCATTTACATTGGCACTTATTTCCAAGAATAACTGGAGATATAGAGAATTATGGTAGAAATGGAAAAGGTCCAGTTTGGTGGTATCCAATGGAAAAAATGTATGATACAAATAATTGTCCATCAGAGCTTGAATTAAAAAAAAATAAAAGAAAAATTATTGAAAGAAATAGAAAAGATTATATAAGCCTACAATTGCCAATTGTGAAGATTAAACAATAATCAACTAGGGTACATTTTGTATCCTAGTTAAAGATACAGTTGTCGAATATTGTCGAAAAGTTCTTTAAAAACTTTTTTATAGAATATTGAATAAACTACATAAAGATGATATAATGCGAACAAAAGTTTGATAAAAATAACTGTACGCAAAAATCGGACAATTTGTAAGGAGGTTATTATATTGGAAAAAGAATTAATGTTAATAGAAAAAGTTTTTGAAGGTAAACAAATAAGAACTGTTTGGAATGCAAATGAAGAGAAATATTATATAAGTGTTGTTGATATTGTTACAATTGTATCTGAAAGCAAGGATGGAAGAAAATACTGGAATAAATTGAAACAAAGGTTAAAAGAGGAAGGAAATGAAACGGTGACAAATTGTCACCAGTTGAAATTATTGTCGCAAGATGGTAAACATCGTATGACTGATGTAGTTGATATTGAAGGTATGTTTAGGCTTATTGAGTCTATTCCTTCAAAAAAAGCTGAGCCTGTAAAACTTTGGCTTGCAAAACTTGGAAAAGAGAGAATAGATGAAGAATTTGATCCAGAAATAACAATTAATCGCGCACTTGAAGCATATAAAAGAAAAGGATATTCAGAAGAATGGATAAATCAAAGATTAAAAACGATAGATGCAAGAAAAGAGTTCACAGATGAATTAAAAAATAAAGGAATTAATAAAGCACAAGAATTTACAACATTAACTAATATCTTAACAAAAGTTTGGAGCGGTTATACAGTAAAAGAATATAAAGAACTAAAAAATCTTAAAAAAGAAAACCTAAGAGATAATATGACAAATATGGAATTAGTTTTAAATATGCTTGCAGAAGTTTCTTCAACAGAAATATCAAAAAGTTCAAATAATTCAGGATATGATAATGTAAAAAGTTCAGTAATAAAAGGTGGAAATGTTGCTAAAAATGCAAAGGAACAAATAGAAAAAGAAACCGGAAAGAAAATTGTTACAAGTAGTAACAATAAAGATATAAAACAAATTGAAAATAAAAAATAAGTAAAATCTATGATATAACTTGAAAAAAATTTGGAAACAAAAGTAGGAGTTAAAGTTGAAATGAATAATGGTATCTAACATGTTTATGGTAGGCAATCAACCTTAACTTGACCTATCAATTGTCGCTTAACCATACATGTTGAAGTAATTTCAGTTTTGAAATTTAAAGATTAAAAAATAAAATATATGTATTTATAAAAATAATTATAGGAGGTTTTATAATATGATTAAACTTGAACAATACAGAGATGTATGGCTTTCTGAAAAGATGAATGAAGTAATAGGATTTTATCCAAGAGAGTTCTATCCATTAGATAATTTTTCTTCATTTAAAGTAGAATGGAATGGATATTTATATGCATCAGTCGAGGAAGCGTATCAAGCTGCTAGCTTTATGGGAAGTGATGAAGAATTAGTAGAAAAAGTTAAAAAATCTCATTCTGCTGATGAAGCTCAAAGAATTGCATATGCAAATAGGGATAAGCAAAGGTCAGATTGGAATGAAGTAAAAGTTTCTATCATGGAAGAATTACTTAGACTTAAAATAGAACAAAATCCATATGTAAAAAAGAAATTATTACAAACTGAGGATTATTTGATTGTTGAAGATTCTCCTAAAGATTCTTTTTGGGGTTGGGGGCCAAATAGAGATGGCTTTAACCAATTAGGAAAATTATGGATGAAATTAAGAGATGAATTGAAGGAGAAAACATATTTATGGAACCAAAAAGATTTATGGTAAGATGTGCTGTCCATTTGTTTTTAGTAAAAGATGGAAAGATATTAGTAGAAAAAAGAAAGAATAGAGATGATTATTGTAATAACCACTTTACTTTTTATGGATGGGAGAATAATTAAATTATTCCAAATAAGAATAAAAGTATTATGGAGGGAAAATATGATTATCTGGATTAATGGTAGTTTTGGAGTTGGAAAAACTACCATTGCTGAAAATTTAAAAGATAGAATAACAAATTCAAAAATTTATGATCCAGAAAAGGTAGGAATGTTTTTATACAAAACACTTCCTGAGAAAAAAGATGATTTTCAAGATTACGAATTATGGCGAACAATCAATTATGAAATGCTAAAAGAATTAGATAAACATAATGAGGTAATTATTGTGCCAATGACGATTACAAATTTACAGTATTATAAAGATATTGTTGGAAGGTTACAAAGAGGTGGTATTAAAGTACTACATTTTATATTGACAGCGGATAAAGAAAAAATCATTAGTAGATTAAATGCTAGAGGTAATAGTACTGAATGGGCATATAGACAAGTTGATAGGTGCGTTACAGCATTTCAAAATAATAGTTTTGAATGTCAAAGAATTGATACTAACAATAAGAGTATAGTTGAAATCTGTAATTATTTAATAAAAACAATAAATAATCTATTATAGTTTTATTATATGTGTATTGAGAGTATATATGTTTTAGAAACCATATATAGGGTTAAACCATTATGTAAAGCTTCTAACCCACTCTACATAGATAATATCTCTGTTCTTGAAAGGAGATTAAAAATTTGAAAGAAACAATCAAAAACATAAAAAAGGTTTATCAATATGGTAAGGAATACAAAAAGCATTTGTTTGGCCTTATATTTGCTGTAATAAGTAGTATAGTTGTAGGACTTGTTGTTCCTGTATTAACAGCAAAACAAATTGTATATTTTACCTCAAGCCTTTGGCATCAATTATTTTTGATTTCTTTGATTATTTTATGTGTACAAGCTTATATTAGTTTTGCTGCAATGTTTTTCACTCGCCGAAATAGTCATTATTTTCAGAGGGGTACAATGAAAAATTTGCAAATTGAGCTTGGAAGAGAAATCTTAAAAATAAGTCAAAAGGATATGGATACTAATTCTTCCGGAATGTTTATTCAAAGAATAATTAATGACACAGAAAAAATGACCAGTTTTATAGGATGGGGAAGTTTAAATCATATTAGGCATATCTTAACAAATATAGGTGCATTATTAGTTACATTTTTTATAAATAGACAAGTTTTTTTATACTATTTATTAATTTCTATTGTTTTAACAGTATTACAATATGAAAAAACAAAGCAAAAAGGGAAAAAAGATATTGAATTTAGAAACCAAACTGAAAATGTATCAGGATTAGTTGGAGAACTTATTAGAGGTTCAAGAGACATCAAGATGTTAAATTCTAAAGAGAGTTTCATGAAGAAATTAGAAGGTGAAATCTCTATTCAAAATCAGAAAAGATTTGATATGTCTAAAATCAATAGAACATATGTATATATAATTGAGACTTTAAAGGCAATAATGGAATTTGGACTAGTAGTATTATTAATATATTTAGTAAAAAACAATACTATTACGATAGCTATTGCTCTTGCACTATATAATTATAAATCTGGAATTATGAATTTAGTAATGGAAAACATATCTGCACTTTTAGATATGACTAAAGACTTTAATATTTCTTGTGACAGAGTATTTAGTATAATTGACAACAAAGAATTTGAAAAGGAAACTTTTGGGAAAAAACATTTAGATAAAATAGAGGGAAATTTTGAATTTAAAAATGTTACATTCAGCTATGATGAAAAAAGAAATGTATTAAATGATTTGAGCTTTAAAATAAATTCTGGTGATATGGTAGGATTTGTAGGAAAAAGTGGAGCGGGTAAAACAACCATTTTTAATTTGTTGTGTAAGATGTATAATGTGCAAAACGGAGAAATTACGATTGATGGATATAACATAAATGATTTAGATGAAGAGTCAATACGAGGGAATATTACTATTATTAGCCAAAATCCTTATATTTTTAATTTAAGCATTCGCAATAATTTAAAACTCGTAAAAGAAAATGTAACAGATGAAGAAATATATGAAGCTTGTAGATTAGCTTGTTTAGATGATTTTATTGAAGGTTTGCCGAATAAATATGATACAGTTGTTGGAGAATCTGGAATAATTTTATCTGGAGGACAAAAGCAAAGATTAGCAATAGCAAGAGCTTTAATACAAAAGACAAAAATAATATTATTTGATGAAGCAACCAGTAGCTTAGATAATGAAACACAGTTTGAAATACAGAAAGCAATTAGTAATTTAAAAGAACAATATACTATTCTAATAATTGCACATAGACTTTCTACAATTGTTAATTGCAACAAAATAATGTTATTAGAAGATGGAAGGATTGTAGATGAAGGAACTCATCAAGAATTACTAGATAAAAGCAATACATATCAATTATTATACAATACTGAAATGATAAAATAAGTTTGGGAAAAGATTTGATGTTAGTAGAAAAAAATTGTAGGAGGATAAAGCTATGAATTATAGATTGCCAACATTAGATGATTATGAAACATTAAAAGATTATGTTATAGAACATTATTCTAATCATGAAAGAAGTATTAGTGCTAGTCTTGGAATGACTAATATGAAATATGAAGATTGGGTAAATAAAGTAAATCGTAATAGTGAAAAAGCAGATGATAAATGGGGAAGATATTATTTATATTTAGCATTTGATGGTGATAGGCTAGTTGGTTTATTAAATATCAGATATGATTTAAATGATGATTTAAAAGCAATATATGGAGATATAGGATATGGTGTAAGACCATCAGAAAGAAGAAAAGGATATGCTACAAAAATGCTTGAATATGCTTTAAAAGTTTGTAAAGAAAGAAATATGAAAGAAGCAATTTTAGGGTGCTATGAAAATAATTATGGATCTAATAAAACAATTATAAAAAATGGTGGTATTTTATATAGAACTAGCTATGATGAAAAAAGAATAAGTGATGAATGGACTATCATATTAAAGAATAACTACTATAAAATTAAATTATAAGGAGATGTTACTATTGGCAAATGAAGTAATAAGAGAAATAGCTAATTATGATGAATTAAAAGAAACTTTAGAGATTATTATAAAAACTTATAAAGATAGAGATGAAAAAATGAATTTAAGCAATGAAAATAATCACAGACATTCTAATATGACATATGAAGAATTAAAAGAAAGATTTGACAAAGGAATAAAAATGTATGGATATTATAATGAAGGTAAGTTAATTGCATTTTTAGCTCTTGAACATAAAGAATGTGAAATAAAAATAAGAGATATTGTTGTTTTACCAGAATATCAAAATAAGGGGATTGGCAAAGTGTTAATAAATTTTGCAAAAGAACAGACTGTAAAAAATGAAAAATCTAGATTGGTTTTACGATTTATTTATGACAATAAAAAATTAAAAGAGTGGTATGAAAAGAACGGCTTTAAAGTTACTCAAATACTTGAATTTCCAGGTACTGGTAAAGTAGGAGAAATGGAATTCCATTTTATATAGATGGGGATTATTATAGATCAAAATGTACTTCGTTAGGAGCAGATGATTGATTATTCATTGATAATTGGAAAGATACTAATTAGTTTAGATGGAATAAAAGAAGCAGATATAGAATCATCAAGCGCAGGTATGTGTTCAATAAGAGTGTATTGAAGAAAGTGAAGCTATTATTAATTTATTACTAGAATTAAAAAATGGCTTATTAGAAACATATTCAAATGATGGTTTTCCACTATTATCTGCCAATATAGGGAAGGTATCAAATGAAGATAATTTTATAACAATAAAATATAGTATTAGAAGTTCTGATAAATTTAAAGAAGAAAAAACAATAAATGAAGCTAAAGATGTTGCAAATAAGTATGGATTTGAAATAATAGTTGATTCACAAAAACCATTTTTTCCTTTCAAAGAAAATTCAAATATTAGAGAGATTTTAGCAAAAAGTTATAAAGATTTATTTGGAGAAGACACAACAGTAAAGAAAATACATGCTTGTATGGAAGGTGGAATATTATCAAGTAATATAAAAGATTTAGATATATGCACAATTGCACCAACAATAGAAAATTGTCATTCAGTTAATGAGAATGTAAGTATATCATCTACAAAGATGGTATATGAGTGGTTAAAAGAAACATTAGTTAGATTTAATAAATGAAAGGTGTTGCGTTGGGTGGAAACATAATTTAATAAAATACATTTACAAACAAAGGTTCTTACGATATAATAAATAAAATCAAATAAAGGATGTGATAATTATGAGTAATGAAAATAATATCGCACCAATAAACGAAGATTTAAATGTAGTAAAATATGAAGTAGAAGAAATTAAACAAAAGATATATACAATAAGAGGAAAACAAGTAATGCTTGATAGAGATTTAGCAATGGAGTTTGAAGTTGAAACCAAAAGAATTAATGAATCTGTAAAAAGAAATTCTAAAAGATTTCCTGAAGAATTTTGTTTTCAATTGAATGAAAAGGATTTTGATTCTTTAAGGTCGTAATTTGCGACCTTAAAGAATCAAGGAAGAGGACAGCATAGAAAATATTTACCATATGTATTTACTGAACAAGGAGTTGCAATGCTTTCTGCAGTTTTGCACAGTGATAAAGCTATAAATGTAAGCATAAAAATAATGAGTGCATTTGTTGAAAATGATAGCTAAAGATGACCAAAATAGTGCGAATACAACCAATTGCGAGGTAGCCACGATTTTAGAGGAAAGGCAAAATATGAAAAAAATAGAGGGTATTATTTTTGATTTGGATGGTACATTATGGAGTACTATAGATAGTTGCGAAAAAGTATTGAGAGAAGTACAATCAAGACATCCAGAAGTTACTAGAGATATTATTAGAGAAGAAATAGAAAAATCTATGGGAAAACCATTTGATGAAATAGTTAAAACCTATTATGGGTATATAGAACATGAAAAAGCAGTGGTTATTGCTAAAGAAGCTTTTGAAGAAAATGTTAAAAATCTTATGATTAATGGTGGAACACTTTATGATGGTTTATATGAAGTTATAGTAAACTTATCAAAAAAATATAAATTATTTATTGTTA
>CAMYZH010000045.1 GCA_947303785.1 uncultured Clostridium sp. | reverse complement strand
AATCACTTATTCAATTTTTATTATTTTGTTTCACTTCAATTGTAACACTACATTTATTTTCAACCGAATAAAATGCTTAAAATTACTAGTTTTAAATGTTGCATATTTTAGATTTAGATGAAAAATAATCCATTGACAATAAAAAAATATATAAGTAAAATTTATTTGTAACATTATATGATGAAGGAAAGTGATAATATAAATAAATCTAAAACTTTATCGATACTTGTTATAATATTTGTTTTAATAATGTCTATATCAAGAATTTATGCTATAAATGACAATGTAATATCATTAATACCTAAAGTTTATAATCCAGGCGAAAGCTGTTATAGAGGAAATTCGTATTTAAGCTCTGCTGCCACGGGAACCAAAAATGGCCAAACATTACCAAGAGCTACAGTTAATAATTGTAGTGCAGGTACTTTATGTGTTTTAAGTGGCGAATTAGTGTGTTCAACACAATCGGCTGTATCTAACTCTGGTACAATGATTGTTGGAAATCAGGATGGCAGTATTAGTCGTACAAATCCAGAGGAAAACTATATAACAGCTTATTTAGAAAATAATAACTAATAATGCAATGTGTTTAAGGCATCAATGAAAAGAAAATATAACATATAATAAAAAAACATAGGAGGTTTTGTTTGTGTCGAAAGAACAAAATGTTGTAAATTATTATGTTTTATGCAACAAATTAAAAAATGTAGTTAGAACAGGTTGGATAGATTGGAAAGTAGACAGAGAAAGAATTGAAAGCGTTGCTGAACATATTTTTGGAGTACAGATGCTTGCAATAGCTATGAAATCAGAATTTGAATATGATATAGATATAATGAAAGTGATATATATGCTTGCTATTCATGAATTAGGTGAAACAATAATTGGAGATTTAACTCCATTTCAAATAAAGAAAGAAGAAAAAGAAAAAATTGAACATGAAGCAGTACACAATATATTATCTTCATTAATAGATGGAAAACAAATAGAAAAATTATTTATTGAATTTGATGAGAAAAAAACGCCAGAAGCAATGTTTGCATACCAATGTGATAAATTGGAATGTGGTATCCAAAGCAAATTGTATGATCAAGAAGGTTGTGTTGATTTAAAACATCAAGAGGGGAATAATACTCTAAATGATGAGTTAGTAAAAGAATTACTATCAAGCGGAAAATCGTGGTCTGATATGTGGATTGAATTTGGTCAAAAAAAATATCCATATGATAAAAACTTTTTGGCAATCTCTGAATATGTAAAAAATAATAAAATATAAAAGAGTAAAGGAAAAAGCCTAATTACTAAAGTGTTATTAGCAATTAGGCTTTTTCTTATAATTTGATTTATTTATACCATTCAGGAACCATAAATAATGTTTCAATATCTAATACATTAAGTACTATAAATAAGAAAATTGTTAAGAAAATACTTATACCACTGATGTAAAGCCCGGCTTTACCCATTCCATTTCCTTTTCTTGTACTCATATATCCAAAAACTATACCTAAAATTCCAAATATTACAGAAATAATGATAAAGCGCAACATTACTACTGAAATAATTGAAAAGATAAGCGCTGTAATTCCTGTTCCAAGTCCTGCATAAATATTAGTTTCTTCTGCCTTATTTTCTGGCATTTGATTTTTTTCTTCATCCATGATTAAATACCTCCATTCAAAAGATGAATAGATTATATCAATAAAATAGTTAAAATACAATCATATATTTAATTCTTCAAAATTTTCACAAATAAAGTTATCACAATATTGTTTGGCATGTTCCAAATTATTATTATTTCTTATAGTCCACCCAAGAACAAGATTCGTTTTATGAAATTTTGAAACCTTTTTATTTGGCAGAGAATTAATACCATATGAAATAAAATCAGGTTTTGAAATTGAATTAAACAACATATTTTTTAAAAACCATCTTTCTATTATAAATCTATTATTCATATTGTCAGATAATTGTCCTCGAATTATTTCTGGAGCATTTTTTCTAAACCAATTAATCGAAAATGGACTAAAACTTTGGATTGCAAATTTACCATTATAGTCTTTTAGCATTTGGACAGTAGCCTTTTCTAATCGTCCTACACTTACATCTGTTTTTAATTCTATTAGAAGAGGAACTTTGCCATCTACTAATTCCAATACTTCGGAAAATAGAGGAATGTGGTATTCTGTATTTTTTAATTTTATATTTTTTATTTCTTCATATGTTAAATCTTTTATATTCCAATTTATACCAGTCATTCTAGATAAATTATCATCATGGAAAACAACTATTGTATCATCTTTTAGAATATGTAAGTCTAATTCTATAATTAATTTTTTATCAATAGCATCTTGAAATGCTTTTAGTGAATTTTCAGGAATGCCTTCATCATTATTATGAACTCCCCTATGAGCAATTAATGTGTTTTTTAAAAAACTTAAATCTTTTTCCATAAGTACCTCATTTTTAAAATTAATATAATTACATTATATTATATGTTAAGAGAAAAACACATATAAAAAATAAAAATTTGCTTTAAAATCTTAAATGAGATTGAAAATAATGGAAAAAATTACTGTAGTGTATTGACAATAGATAGAAAAGATGCTATTATATTTATGTTTTAAAGAAGAAGTCAATTCTCACCTTAGCAAATATAATAGCAAAAGGTTTTTACAAAATACTATAAAATACTATAATTTTATTATATTTTTGTGCATGAATTGGCTTGTTTATAAAACAAGTCATTTTATTTTTTTAAAATGGAATTTAAAAAATCGGAGGTGTTTTACTATAAAACAAGAATTACCTATTAATAGGCAAATAAGATTTAGTTCAATTAATGTAATTAGTGAGAATGGAGAAAAGCTTGGAAAACTATCTTTAGATGAAGCTATTGACATAGCTGAAAGTAAAGATTTAGATTTAGTATTAGTTTCACCAAATCCTGAAATGCCAGTTGCAAAAATTATGAACTATGGAAAATACAAATTTGAACAGGCTAAGAAAGAAAAAGAATCTAGAAGAAATCAAAAAGCAGTTGAAACAAAAGAAATTAGGGTTACACCCAATATTGGTGATCATGATTTTTCATTCAAATGCAAAAATGCTAGAGGTTTCTTAGAATCTGGAAATAAAGTAAAATTTACAGTTCGATTTAGAGGAAGAGAGCTTAACAATGTTAAAGCAGGTGATGATGTTCTTAATAAATTTGCTGAAGAACTAGCAGATGTTTCAAATATTGAGAAAAAACCTCATTTAGAAGGTAAAAGTATGTTTTTAATACTAGCAAAAAAATAGAAAGGAGATTTTACTATGCCAAAATTAAAAACAAATAAAGCTGCTGCAAAAAGATATTCATATACAGCAACAGGAAAAGTAAAAAGAACAAAAGCTAATAGAAGACACTTATTAGCAAATAAAACAAAGAGACAAAAACACAGTGCTAGAGTACAAGACGGAATATTAAACAAGACATGTGTTGGTCATGTTAAAAAATTAATGCCATATGGCAACTAAATATTTCGATGTTTTTTCGTTTAAGATATAAAATTTAACATTGAAAATTATTTACAAATTATTATAGAAAGGATAGATGGAAAATGGCAAGAGTTAAAACAGCTAGAACTACTAGAGCTAGACATAAAAAAGTTTTAAAAAGAGCAAAAGGATATTATGGAGCAAAACATTATAGATTCAGAATGGCAAACCAAGCTGTTATGAAATCTGGAATGTATGCATATATAGGAAGAAAAGATAAAAAGAGTGATTTTAGAAAATTATGGATTGTAAGAATCAATGCTGCTGCTAGAATGAATGGTTTAACATATAGTAAACTAATTTCAGGATTAAAGAAAGCTAATGTTACAATTAATAGAAAAATGTTAGCTGAAATCGCTGTATCTGATCCTAAAGCTTTTACAGAAATTGCAGAAATAGCTAAAAAAACTTAAATTTTAAAGTCATGAATAAGAAAAATATGTCATAACAATAAGTTATGGCTATTTTTTTACCCAATATTATGTATTAAAAGAAGATAAAAGAGCTTAGAAACATTGAAAAATGAATTAATGTGTTATATAATATAAAATATTTTTAAGAGGAGGAAAAAAGCATGGCTTATAATTTTAAAGAAGTTGAAGAAAAATGGCAAAAATATTGGGATCAAAATAAGACATTTAAAACAGATGAATGGGATTTCTCAAAACCTAAATATTATGCACTTGATATGTTTCCATATCCATCAGGACAAGGATTACATGTTGGACATCCAGAAGGTTATACAGCTACAGATATTATGAGTAGAATGAGAAGAATGCAAGGATATAATGTTCTTCACCCAATGGGATGGGATGCTTTTGGACTCCCTGCCGAACAATATGCAATAAAAACTGGAAACCATCCAGAAAAATTTACACGTGAAAATATTGAAGTATTTAAAAGACAATTAAAAATGCTAGGATTTTCATATGACTGGGATAGAGAATTTGCTACATGTGATGAGGATTATTATAAATGGACACAATGGATATTTAAACAATTATATAATGATGGATTAGTTAAGTTAATTGACATGCCTGTAAATTGGTGTGAGGAATTAGGAACAGTTTTATCTAATGATGAAGTAATAGATGGAAAAAGTGAAAGAGGTGGATATCCAGTTATTCGTAAAAATATGAAACAATGGGTAATGGATATTCCTCAATATGCTGAAACATTACTAAAAGGACTTGACTCAATTGATTGGCCAGAATCAACAAAAGAAATCGAAAGAAATTGGATTGGAAAATCAGTTGGAGCTGAAGTTAAATTTAAAGTTGCTGATTCAGATGAATCATTTGTTGTATTTACAACAAGACCAGATACTTTGTTTGGTGCTACATACTGTGTCCTTTCACCAGAACATGAACTAATTGAAAAAATAACTACCAAAGAACAAAAAGAAGCTGTTCAAAAATATATAGAAGAAGCTTCTAGAAAATCTGATATTGAAAGAACAGATTTAAACAAAGACAAAACAGGTGTATTTACAGGTGCTTATGCAATAAATCCTGTAAATGAAAAGAAAATTCCAATATGGATTTCAGACTATGTTTTAGTAACATATGGTACAGGAGCAATAATGGCTGTTCCTGCACATGATCAAAGAGATTATGATTTTGCTAAGAAATTTGATATAGATATAATTCCTGTATTAGAAGGTGGAGATATTTCAAAAGAAGCCTTTGTAGATGATGGAAAACACATTAATTCTGAGTTTTTGAATGGACTTGGAAAAAAAGATGCAATAGAAACAATTACAAAATGGCTAGAAGACAAAGGTATTGGAAAAGAAAAAATTAATTACAAGATACGTGAGTGGATTTTTGCAAGGCAAAGATATTGGGGAGAGCCAGTTCCTGTAGTATTTACAGAAGATGATAAAATTCATGTTTTACCTGATGAAGACCTACCTGTTGTATTACCTGAACTTGAAGACTATAAACCATCAAAAGGAGGAGCTTCTCCATTAGACAAAAAAACTGATTGGGTTAACACTATATTTGAAGGCCAAAAAGCTAGGCGAGAGACAAGTACAATGCCAGGTTCTGCTGGATCAAGTTGGTACTTTTTAAGATACATAGATCCACATAATGACAAAGAATTTGCAAATCCAGAATTATTAAAACATTGGATGCCAGTTGATTTATATGTAGGTGGACCAGAACATGCAGTAGGACATTTATTATATGCAAGATTCTGGAACAATTTCTTATATAATAAAGGTTTAGTACCAGTAGCAGAACCATTTCAAAAATTGTGCCATCAAGGAATGATACTTGGACCAAATGGTGTAAAAATGAGTAAATCTAAAGGAAATGTTATAAATCCAGATGATATGGTTAAACAATATGGAGCAGACTCATTAAGATTATATGAAATGTTTATGGGACCACTAGATGCTGCAAAACCATGGGATCCAAATGGAATTGAAGGATGCAAGAAATTTATTGATAGAGTATGGAGAGTATTAGTTGAAAGTGATAAAGTTCAAGAAAAAGAGAATAAAAATCTAGAGAGAGTTTATCATTATACAGTAAAGAAAGTAAGTAAAGACTATGAAGAAATGCAATTTAATACTGCAATATCACAAATGATGATTTTTATAAATCAAGCAATAAAAGAAGATGTTATTCCAAAAGAATATGCAGAGGGATTTATAAAGATTTTAAGTCCAATTGCTCCACATGTTGCTGAAGAAGTATGGAACAGGTTAGGACATAGTGATACTATAGCATATGAAACTTGGCCAACATATGATGAATCTAAAACAATTGATGATGAAATAGAAATTCCGGTACAAATAAATGGAAAATTAAAGGCAACAGTTACTGTACCAAAGGATTGCAGTCAACAGGTAGTGGACGAAGCTGTGGAAAACAATACAACAATAAAAGAATTAATTGCAGATAAAGACGTAGTCAAAAGAATATATGTAAAAGGAAAAATATATAATATTGTAGTAAAATAGAACAAGGGCTGTCAAATGGGACGGAGGATATTGACACTATTTAAAATAGTGTCAAAATCCTCCGTCCCATTTGACAGCCCCTTTGATATTACTGCTTTTTCATTTTAGGCCTTGATACTAATGCCGCTATATAACCAAAGAAAATAGCAGCAGTTATTCCCCCGGCTGATGCTTTAATTCCTCCAATGAATGCTCCTAAAAGCCCAGATTTTCCAACCTCTTCTATAACTCCTTTTGCTAGATTATAACCAAAACCAGTAAGAGGAACTGTCGCACCACATCCAGCAAAATCTACTAAATATTTGTATATTCCAAGACCTCCAAGTATAGTTCCAACAGTTACATAAGTCACTAAAATTTTAGCAGATGTTAGTTTTGTTTTATCAATTAAAATTTGTGCTATAACACATAATAAACCACCAACGCAAAACGCTTTCAAAAGCATAAAATAATCAATACTATTTATAAATCCGTTCATTCTTTCACCTCTAAATTTCAATACTAACTGCATGAGCAATTCCAGGAATTGATTCACCTTGTTGAGAAGAAATAGAATTCATCAGAGCTCCAGTTGCAACAAGAAGCATTTTTTTAATCTTCTTATTTTTCAATTGATTATAAAAATATCCTGAAAAAACTGTTCCACAGCATGCACATCCAGATCCACCTGAATGTGTGTCTTGTCTATCTTTATCAAATATTAAAACTCCACAATCATTGTAAACAGAAGAAAGCTGATAACCTTCGGATTTACAAATGTCTAAAACAATTTCTTTTCCTATATATCCCAAGTCGCCAGTAATAATAGCATCATAATAAGAAGGAGCCCTACCAGTATCTTTGAAATGTGTTAAAATTGTAGAAATAGCGGCCGGTGCCATTGCACTTCCCATACTATTAGCATCTTTAATACCTCTATCAACAATTTTTCCAAGAGTAACAGAAGTAATATATGGACCTTTGCCATTTTTAGATAAAACAGCAGCTGCTCCGCCAGTTACAGTCCATTGGGCAGATGGTGGCCTTTGAGTTCCAAGTTCTAATGGAAATCTAAATTGCTTTTCAGCACTGCAAAAATGACTAGAAGTTGATATAATTCCTGCATTTCCAGCTCCTCCATCTATTAGCATAGAACCAATAGATAAGCCCTCTACAAATGTAGAACATGCACCAAATATTCCTAAAAAAGGAATTTCAAAATCTCTAACTCCAAAACTTGAAGAAATACACTGATTTAAAAGATCACCTGACAAAATAAAATCAATTTCAGAAGTAGTAAGATTTGCTTTTCGAATTACATTTTCAACTGCTGTATGAATCATTTTTGCTTCTGCTTTTTCCCAAGTTTTTTCACCATAAAATTCATCTTCTAGACATATATCAAAATACTTTGCAAGAGGTCCATCAGATTCTTTTTTACCAACAATACTTGCTGTTTCTAAAATAGAAACAGGATTATCTAAAATATAAGATTGTTTTCCAATTTTTTTCAAAATAGTACCTCCAAAAAATTAAATAAGAGTTATAGTTTGAGTGTTAAATAATAAGTAAACAAGACCAACGATTACAGAAGAACTAATACCATAAACAAGAACTGGACCAGCTACTGTAAACATTTTAGCTCCAACCCCCATAACAAAACCTTCTGATTTATATTCCATTGCTGGGGAAATAACCGAATTTGCAAATCCAGTAATTGGGACTAGAGACCCACCACCAGCAAATTTTCCTATTCGATTAAAAACATTAATTGCAGTTAAAAATGCACTTAAAAAAATTAAACAAATTGAAACTATAGTACCAGTAAGATCTTTGGGAAAATTTCGATATATAAAATAATCATAAATGATTTGACCTAAAGTACAGATTAAACCACCTACCCAAAATGCATTAAAACAATTTTTAAGAATTGGTGAATTAGGTGTTTTTTTATCAACATAAGATTGATATTCTTTATTCGTATTCATATGTTCCATTTTTTAAATCCTCCAAATAAAAAAGATTAACAAAGTCTTTCAAAAAATCTATAAGCTTCTAATAATAGTTTTAACTAAAATAAAAAAGATATTCACAAAAAAATATTACAGGAGCATTACTTTTAAATAACACTTCGATTAAAAATCTTGACTTAAGATTTTAAATAAGTAAAAATATAAATATAGGTGAATAAAAATAAGGAGAAAAAAATGCAGAGCTGTTTAGGAATTTATATAGAAAACAACCTAATTAAATATGCCAAAGTATCAAGAGATAGAGATAATTTAAAGGTAGATTCATTTGGAACTAAATTTTATGAAAATGTAGAAGAAGCAATCCAGCAAGTAGTACAAGAAACAAATAGCACAAAAAGTCCAATTGCAGTGAATTCACCAGATGCTAGATATGATTATTTTAATTACTTTGCATTACTTAACAAAAATGCACTAAAAAAATCAATTGATATAGATTTTGAAATGCTTTGTACAGAAAGAGGAATAGACAAAGATAGTGTAGAAAAAAGATACATATTTGAACTAAATCCAAATGATTCTGAGCAGTTAAAAGCAATTAATGCATCAATCAATAAAATTAATTTAAATAGTGAAAAAGAATTATTAAAAAATTATAATTTAACAAGTATCATGCCAATGCCAATAGGAATAACAAATCTTGTTAAATTAGATGAAGCTAAAAATGAATTAATAGTAAATTTAGAAGAATTGACAACTTTGACATTTACCGAAAAAGGTCATATAGATTCAGTAGAATCAATTCAAACAAGTATTTTAGAAGCAATAGAGGAAATAGCAAAAAGAGAGAACTCTAAGACAAAAGCATATGAAATACTAAAAAATATTACTATTACAACGCAAGATTATGATGTAATGCAAGATGGAAATGAATATATGGATGTTGTTATTCCAGTATTGTTTAAAATAGTTAATGAAATAAAAGAAAAAATAAATGAATTTGGAAAACCAGTTCATAAAATTTACTTTAGTGGTACCGGAATTATTATTAACAATATTGATATGTATTTTCAAGATAGATTAAATGATATAGAGTCTGTAATAATAAAACCACCATTTTTAGATTCTCAATCTTTAAAAATTGGAATAAAAGATTATATTGAAGTAAATAGTGCAATTGCACTTGCTTTAACAGGTTTAAATATTGGAAAAGTAAATGATATGGACTTCGGAAATAGAAGTAATTTTGGAATATCAGGAATTGATGTTTCAGGAATATCTTCAGGAGGAAATATAAAATCACTAAAAGAAACCTCAGGAGAAAAACTGGATGCTGTTGAAAGATTATTCATTAGAATGACTACAGTCTGCTTATTATTTATTATTTGTTATGCAATAATTACAAATAGACTATATTCAAATATGTCAGATAAAGATTTTAAAACTCAAGCCAAGATAGACGAAACAAATAGATCAATAGAAGCAATGACTAAGACTGAAGAAACTATTGAAAACTTAAATGATAGATATGAAGCATCAATAGCAAGATTTAATAATGAGGCAATTAAGATAGGAGATAGTGTTTTTACTTCAACAGAAATACAAAACTTTTTGTCTAACCTAAAGACTATAATACCAAGAGAAACAAAACTTGTAAGCCTTGAAAATACAAAAGATAGACATTTTGTAACTCTTCATATTATTGCTAGATCTTTTAGTGGAGAATTAATTGCTATGGAACCAGAAAAAGAAGATAAATGGGAATGGTTTAGATTAACTGAGTTACCTGAGAACTTATATTCTCCATCTAAACATTTTATTGATAATTATTTAAGTAAATTAAACAATTAATTAGAGGTGTGGGGTTATGGAGAGAAAAAAAGTATTATTAATGTATTCTGGTGGCTTAGATTCTATTTTATCTATGGCAAGATTAATTAGAGATGGATACAAAGTTTTATTAATTCATTTTGATAATGGATGTACTATATCTACTGGCTTAGAAGTAGAAAGGGCAATGAAATTTGAAGAGGGATATGGAAAAGATATTGTTGAATATGTTGGTAAGTTAACAACAGTACCTTTATTTATGGAAAATGAAAAAGAAATTGCTAATATGTCTTTTAGTGAACTTCAAGATAGATATGGTAATACTACAATATCACAAGTTAGATGTTTA
>CAMYZH010000044.1 GCA_947303785.1 uncultured Clostridium sp. | reverse complement strand
ACGAGATTTACGCCAGGAGGAGATTTTTACTATTGATGGTGAGGATGCAAAGGACTTGGATGATGCGGTTTCTGTATCTAGAAATGCAGATGGAAATTATCTTTTGAATGTCCATATTGCTGATGTTAGCTATTATGTTAAAGATAGATCTAAGTTGGATAGAGAAGCTAGAATTCGTGGTACTAGTATTTATATGTTAGATAGAGTGATTCCAATGCTTCCTCGTGAACTTTCTAATGGTTTATGCAGTCTAAACCAGGGAGAAGACAGATATGCTCTTTCAGTGAAAATGGAAATAAATAATGAAGGAAAAGTAATTGATTCAGAAATTTATAAATCTGTTATTAGAGTAACTGAAAGAATGACATATACGAATGTTCAAAAAATAATTGATAATAGTGATGATAAAATTGTAAAAAAATATAGCAAATATATTAATCAATTTAAATTGATGGAAGAACTAGCTCTTATATTGAAAAAGAGAAGAATGGCAAATGGATATTTAAATCTTGATGTTCCAGAAAGTAAAATTGTTTTGGATAATATTACCGGAAAAGTTTTGGATGTTAGAAAATATGAACCCACTTTTTCAAATGAGATAATTGAACAATTCATGTTAACATGTAATGAAACTGTTGCAGAAAGGTTTTATTGGCTAGAGGTACCTTTTATTTATAGAGTTCACGAAGAACCTGATATAGATAAAGTTAAAGAACTAAATAAATTCTTATTTAATCTTGGATATAAAATACATATTAGCCAAGAACAAGTCCATCCATCTGCTTTTTCAAAAGTACTTGAAGAAGTAAAAGGAAAGCCAGAAGAAAAAGTTGTTTCTAATTTAATATTGAGAACCTTAAAAGTTGCAAGATATGAAAGTGAAAATATAGGACATTTTGGAATTGCGGGAAAATATTATTGTCATTTTACATCACCTATTAGAAGATATCCTGATTTATTCATTCATAGAATAATATCAAAATATTTAGATAGTAATTACAATGTTTCTGATGAATCTAATAAAAATAAGTACTTAAGTAAGTTGATAATGAAAAACAAAAACAGAGATTGGCAGAAAAAGCTCCTAAATACGCAAAGAATTCTTCAGAAAGAGAAAAAATTGCACAAAAAGTCGAAAGAGAAGCTGAGAGTATGAAAAAAGCTGAATTCATGGAAGATAAAATTGGGAAAGTTTATGATGGAATAATATCATCTGTTACAAATTTCGGAGTTTTTGTAGAACTTGAAAACACTATTGAAGGGTTAATTAGATTTCAAGACTTAGGAGATGAATATTTTATTTATAACGAAGGAAACAAAACCTTAACAGGTGAAAAATCAAATATTATTTACAAAATTGGAGATAAAATAAAAATAAAAGTTATTAGGGCAAACAAAGAAGCAAGAGAAATTGATTTTGCTAAAGTTAATTAAAAATGAAAAAATGTGTAAAAAATCTTTATATTTATCATATTTTATAATATAATATGCTTGTATTTCTAGAAAGGAAATTTTAATATGGAGAGAAAGAAATTAAAAAGAAAGTCTCATATCAAAGGAAAAAGAATGCTTCAAAATGAAGAAAAAGATGAAAAAAACTTTGAAGAGACGAAAATGTATAAATTTACTGAGGATGATATAAAAAATGCAAAGCTTGAAGGAAAAAAATATAAAGGGAATGATGAAATGAAAACAAGCAAGAAAAAACCAAAAAAAGGAAAAAAAATCAAGAACGAAAAGAAACCGAAAAGCAAAGTAAAGAGAATTATATTAACAATTATTAAGAAAATAATATTAACTATTATAATTTTAGGAATATTAGGAGCTTTAATAATAGCAGGAATAATAGCAGGTATTTTCTTTGGATTTTTTGGTTCAGATTTTAAGATGACAAAAGAAGATCTAACAATAGAATTCATAAATTCAGAAGTATATGATGCTGATGGAAATTTATTATGTACATTGAATGGAAATGAAAAAAGAAAGATAGTAAGTCTTCAAGAAATGCCTGAATATTTGCCAAAAGCATATGTTGCAATTGAGGATGAAAGATTTTATCAACATAATGGAGTGGATATAAAAAGAACTGGAGCAGCCACAGTTACATATGTTTTACACGCAGGAAATTCTTCATTTGGTGGTAGTACTATCACACAGCAGTTGGTTAAAAATATAACTGATGAAGATGAAGATTCAGCAATGAGAAAAATAAAAGAAATGGCTAGAGCTATACAAGTTGAAAAAGAAATATCTAAAGATGATATTTTGGAATTATATCTAAACATTATTTTTGTTGGTGGTGACAATGTTAATGGTGTTGCTCTTGGAGCAGAATATTATTTTAATAAGAATGTTAAAGATTTGTCTGTTGCAGAAGCTGCATTTTTAGCAGGAATTAATCACACACCAAATTCATATAATCCATTTATAGGAACTGAAGAACAAAGAGCTGAACACATAAAGAATGGACATTCAAGAACTAAGGTAGTTCTTGGAAAAATGAAGCAATTAGGATATATAAATCAAGAACAATATGATGGCGCTATTGAAGAGGTTAATAATGGACTTCCATTTGCACAAGGAAGTATGTCTTCAGGAGTTATTTATAGTGCTCATACTGAAGCTGCTTTAAGACAAATAGTTGAGCAAATGATGGAAGAAAAAGGCATGAGTAAAGATATGGCTGAAACTAAAGTTTATGGTGGAGGTTATAAAATTTATACAACACAAGTTACAAGTATTCAAAATACTATGCAAGAAGAGATGGCAAAAGATAAATACATCATTAGTGGTAACAAAAAGAATCCAGATGGAACACTTGTGAATGCACAATCACAAGCTGCAATGGTTGTAATTGAGCCGTCTACTGGTAAAGTTGTTGGGTGTGTTGGAAAACTAGGAACAAAAACTACAAATGGAGATTTAAATAGAGCTACACAAAGTGCAAGACAGGTTGGTTCTGCAATGAAACCAATATCAGTTGTTGGACCTGCTGTTCAAGAAGGAATAGTTGCACCTGCTTCTGTTTATGAAGATAAGCAAACATCAGAATTTACAGGTAAACCATGGCCTAAAAATTATGATAGTAGATATTTAGGAAAACAAACTGTAAGAGAAACAATTAAAATCTCTCATAATATTATTCCTGTTAGAATTTTAAAAGAAATGGGAGTAGGAAAATCAATTGAATACTTAAATAAAATGGGATTAACAGGTGTTGATGAATCTGTAGGTTTAACATTAGCACTTGGTGCAAAAGAATTTACGCCTCTACAAATGGCAGCAGCTTATGCAACTATAGCAAATGATGGAGTATATATTTCACCTACATTTTATACAAAAGTTATTGATTCAAATGGAGAAACAGTAATTGAACCAAATCAAACAAGAAATGAAGTTTTCGGAAAATCAGAAGATTTCCTAATTAAGAGTATAGTAACTGAACCTGTAGTAGGATCTGGAGGAACTGCAACATATTGTGCAATTTCAGGAATGGATGTGGCAGCTAAAACAGGAACAACTGATAGTGATTATGATAGATGGCTTTGCGGATTTACACCATATTATGCAGCAGCTTGTTGGTATGGATATGATATAAATGAAGAAGTTATATATAGAAAAGCTACACCTACAAATCCTGCTGGAGGAATCTGGTCAGCAGTTATGAAACAAATTCATACTGGTTTAGAGGGAAAGAGATTTGAGGTTCCAGAAAATGTTGTAAAAGTTACAGTTTGTCATGATTCTGGATTATTACCATCAAGTCAATGTACAAAAACAGTCACAGATTATTTTATAGATACTAGGGCACCAAAAACACGTTGTGGAGTTGCAAATACTACAAAAGAATATGCAATATGTGAAGAATCAGGATTACTTGCAATTGATGGTGCATGCACTAAGGTAATAAAGAAAAGTTATAGTGATGGAGAAGAAATACCAAAAACATTTTGTAATATTCATAAAGTTCAACCATCACCAACACCAAGTGCAACACCAACGCCAAGTGCGACTACAGCACCAAGTGCGGAACCTACTACAAGTGCTCAAGAACCACCTAAATCTCCAGCTGCGCCATCAAGCACACCGAGTACGCCTGCTTCTCAAAGCCCACAAGAAGCACCAAGCCAAGAAAAACCTAGTGTGAGCCCAGCAGTACCTTCAAACCCTGCAGCACCAGCTCAAGCAGGAAACTAAAAATAAAAAAAGAATAAATATATAAAATATTATTTGGTGTAGTATCATAAAAATAAAAGAGACTATTTCAAATAATTAGAAAGGAATAAACATGAAATTAGAATTATATAACACTTTATCAAAACAAAAAGAAGAGTTTAAACCAATTGATGATAAGGCGGTTAGAATTTATTCATGTGGACCCACTGTTTATTATTATGCACATGTAGGCAATTTACGTTCATATTTATTTATGGACAATTTACGAAGAGTATTAAAATATAATGGATATAATTTATTACATGCTATGAATATTACTGATGTAGGTCATTTAGAGTCTGATGCTGATGAAGGTGAAGACAAAATGGCAAAAGCTGCGAGAAGAGAGAATAAAGATCCATATGAAATTGCTAAATTCTATACTGAAAAATTTTTAATAGATTTGGATAAACTAAATATAAGCAGACCAGAAATTATATGTAAGGCTACTGATCATATTAAAGAAATGGAAGAATATGTAAAAAAAATCATAGCAAATGGGTATGCATATGAAACAAAAGATACAATTTATTTTGACACATCAAAATTAGATAAATATGGAGTACTATCTAATATAAAAATAGATGAACAAAAGGCGGGAGCTAGAGTTGAATTCGATAGACAAAAGAAAAATATAACTGATTTTGCTCTTTGGATTAAAGCTCCAGAAAATCATATTATGAAATGGGATTCTTTCTGGGGAAAATGCTATCCGGGTTGGCATCTTGAATGTTCAGCAATGGGAAGAAAGTATTTAGGAGAGCATTTTGATATACATACAGGAGGAATTGACCATATTCCAATTCACCATGAAAATGAGATTGCACAAAGTAAAGGTTATTCAGGAAAAATTCCTGCTAATTGGTGGATGCATTGTGAATTTTTATTAGTAGATGGCGGAAAAATGTCTAAGAGTCTTAATAATATTTATACACTTTCTGATTTAGAAGAAAAAGGATATTCTGCTATGGATTATAGAATGTTTACTTTTACTTCACATTATAGAAATAAATTAAACTTTACTTGGGATTCGTTAGAAGCTGCAAAAGTTGCTTTATCAAGATTAAAAGAAGGATACAAAAAACACAGTGAAGGAACAGATGATGTTGATGATTTATATTTATCAAGTTCAGAGCAAAAGTTTCATGAAGCAATTAATGATGATTTAAATATGCCACAAGCAATGAGCGTTGTTTGGGAACTTATTAAAAATCCAAAGAAATCTAAAAAAATTGCAGATCTTTTAAGAAAATTTGATCAGGTTTTAGGATTAAAAATAGATGAAGAAGAAAAAATAAAATTACCTGATGAAATTAATAAAATTGTAGAAGAAAGAAAAGAAGCTAGAAATAATAAAGATTGGGCAAAATCAGATGAACTTAGAAACTTATTACAAGAAAAGGGTTATAATATTAAAGATACCAAAGATGGTATGGAAATAACAAGAAAATGAGTTTGAAAGTAAAAACATTTAAGGAGTAAGAAAGTGAGATTTGTAACAGAAGAAACAAAAAAAGAATATACAGAATTTTTAGAAAAGCATGAACGTTGTAATTTTCAGCAATCTTTAGAATGGGGAAATGTAAAAACAGCATGGAAAAAAGAAGTTGTTTTGGCAGAAAATGAAAATGGAAAAATAATTGGATCTATTTGTGTTTGGATTAGAAAGATGCCGATATTTGGAAATATGATGTACGCCTCAAGAGGACCTGTTTGTGACATTCATAATAAAGAAGTTTTAGAACAACTTACACAAGGAGTTAAGGAACTTTCTAAAAAATATAAGGCTTTTGTTTTTAGAATGGAACCTGATATAAAAAAAGATGATATTGAATTTAGAAAAATTGTTGAAGAAATTGGATACAAAGTAAAAGATGATGCTAAAGATTTTAAAGATGAAATTCAACCAAGATTTGTTTTTAGACTTGATATAAAAGGAAAAACAGAAGAAGAAGTTTTAGCAGCTTGTCATCAGAAAACAAGATATAATATTAGATTAGCCAAGAAAAAAGGAGTTATTATAAAAGAAGGTTCACGAGAAGATTTAAAAGATTTTCATAAAATTATGATTGAAACAGGAAGTAGAGATGGATTTATAATTCGATCACTTGAGTATTTTGAAAAAATGTATGATGAACTTGCACCAAAACATATGAAACTTCTTATGGCATATTATGAAGATAAGCCTATATCAGGTATTATTCCAATAATGTATGGAAATAAAACATGGTATTTATATGGGGCTAGTAGTAATGAACATAGAAATTTGATGCCAAATTATTTATTACAATGGGAAATGATAAGACAAGCAATACAAAATAAATGTGACATTTATGATTTTAGAGGTGTATCTGGAGTTGTTGATGAAACACATCCACAATATGGTTTATATAGATTTAAAAAAGGCTTTGGAGCTGAATTTACTGAATTTATAGGAGAGGTGTATTTACCATTTAGACCTATTTGGTACAAGCTATACAAATTTGCTGAAAAATCATTTAGAACAATGAGAGATTTTAAAAGAAGAATTAAAGAAAGAAAAAAATAATGTTAAAATAAAAAAAATGAGGTTTAAAGTTTGAAAGCACTAGAAATTAATGTAAATGATTTAGAATATAATATTAATAAAATAAAACAAAGAGCTGGAAATAGTAAAATAATTGCTGTAGTTAAAGGTAATGCATATGGACTTGGAATTAAAGAATATACTGGGATACTAATAAAAAATGAAATAAAAGATTTTGCTGTTTCTTCAGTTGATGAAGCACTTGAACTTAAAAGAATTAGACCAGAATGTGAAGTTATTTGTATGGAAGCAAGTTCAGTTAAAGAAGATTTAGAAGTAATGCTTGAAAATGACATAATTATTACTATAGGAGATCAAATTGCAGCAAATACTTTAAATGAAATATCAAAAGAAAAGAAAAAAAAGGCTAATATTCAGATAAAAATTGATACAGGATTTTCAAGATATGGATTTAGATATGATCAAAAGGAATTGATAGCAAATACTATTAGAGAGAATCCTAGCTTAATAATAAGAGGAGCTTTTTCACATTTTTCTTGTGCATATTTAAATAGTTTTACATTTACAAAATTACAATTTGAAAGATTTTTGTCAGTTAAAGAATATTTAGAAGAAAATAATATAAAAATTGAGACATATCATATTGCAAATTCTTCAGCATTTTTAAAATATTCAAGTATGTATTTAGATGCTGTAAGAATAGGTTCTGCGTTTTTAGGAAGAATATCAGTTGAAAATAATATTGGACTAAAAAGAATAGGTATGTTAAAATCAAATATAGTTAGCATAAAAAATATTGATAAAGGAACACCAATTGGATATTCAAATTCTGAAATCGCTAAAAGACCTACAACACTTGCAATTGTTCCAGTTGGATATTCAGATGGCTTTAATGTTGAAGTAAAAAATGATACATTTAAATTTATAGATAAATTAAGAATTTTTAAGAATTCTTTTATGGATTTTTTCAAAGATAATAGGATATATGTGACAATAGAAAAAAACAAATATCCTGTTATTGGAAAGGTTGGAATGAACCATATAGCGGTTGATATTACAGGGGCTTTGCTAAAAATAAATGATAAAGTGGAAATGGATGTTTCCCCAATTTTGGTAAATAATAAAATAAGAAGGGACTATATTTAATGGAAAAAAAGAAAAAAATTGGTTATTTTAAGAGATTTAAAATGGCAATTTTTGAACTAGAAAATTATGTTGAATTTCTTGCTGAAAAATTTGGAAAATCATTAGGATTTTGTATAAAAACTGTAACTATTTTATCCCTTATTTTAGTAGTTACAAATATTTTAAATATATACTCAAGATTTGGAACTGCTACAAAATATGTAGATTATATTATTCCAAATTTTGAATATGTAGATAATAAAATGAACATTGAAACAGAAGATGTTAATAATTCTGAAAGAAAAATGGTTGTATCAACTTTAAAAGGATTAGATTTGACATATAGAGAAATTTTTCAGGGAAAATCCTATAATAAGTCAGATTTGCTTGATTATGTTCAAAAAAATGAGAGAAGCATAATAATTGCTGCCATAGTAGCAATGTGGATAGAGGGCTTTTTAGAAATGCTATTTTTCTGGCTTTTAATGGGACTTTTGACATCATTCGTTGGATGGGTTGTATTTAAGCTTTCAAGAATTAGAATGAAATTTTCAAAATTATATATGCTTTCAATTTATTCATCAACACTTACAGTGGTTTTAACAGTTGTATATTCAATTTTAAATACATGCTTAGGAATTTATATAGAAGTTTTTGATTATTTATCAATGTTGATTTCATATATATATATAACAGCTGTAATTTATATGATTAGATCAGATTTGATTAAAGAGCAATATGAATTAATTAGAATAGTTACAGAACAGAAGAAAAATGAAGAAAAGGTTGAAGAAAATCCAAAAGAGGAAGAACCTAAATCTGAAAAAGAAAATGATGAAAACAAAAAAGATGGTGACCAGTCTGATAAAGAAAAAGAATCAAAGTCTCCAATAGATGACGAACCAGATGGTTCAGAAATATAGATTCTAAAAAAAAATAAAAAATATTTGATAAATATTTTAATTGTACTTAGGAAGGATGAAAAAAATGAATAATTCAGAAAAAAAGAAGAAAAAAAATAATAAAATGTTTACACTTATTTTTTTAACAATTCTTATAATAGCTGGAATTGTAGGAATTTTTGTATACAAAGGTCAAATGGATAAAGAAAAAGAAATAACATATGATCAAATGTATCAAGATATTATTGATGGAAAAGTTGAAAAAATCGAAATGACTGTTGGAGGGTCAAGTGTAACAGTCAAATATAAAGACAAATCAGAAAATGAAGAAAAAACAACAAATATTAATGCTATACAACCATTCATGGAATTTATCAATGGACAACTAGAAAATAATCCTGATTTCAAAGTAGAACTAAAAATGCCAAATGGATTTATTACATTTTTAGAAAATTTTGTAAGCTTTATTCCAACAATTCTATTAGTAGTATTAATAATAATGATTTTTCAAATGCAAGGTCTTGGTGATAAAGGAAAAGTTTATGGCGAAAATGAGGAAAATACAACAAATGTCAAATTTAAAGATGTTGCTGGACTAGATGAAGAGAAAAATGAACTTATAGAAATTGTAGATTTCTTAAAGAATCCTAAGAAATTTCAAAATATGGGAGCTAAAATTCCAAAAGGAATTTTATTATATGGTAAACCAGGAACAGGAAAAACTTTAATTGCTAAAGCAATAGCAGGTGAAGCAAATGTTCCATTCATATCAATGAGTGGTTCAGAGTTTATTGAAATGTTTGCAGGACTTGGAGCTTCAAGAGTAAGAAAACTATTTGAAAAAGCAAAAAAAATTTCACCTTGTATAGTATTTATAGATGAAATAGATGCAATAGGTTCTAGAAGAACAAGTAATAGTGGTGCTGAATCAGAAAACAATCAAACATTAAATCAATTACTTGTTGAAATGGATGGATTTGAGAGTAATGAAACAATTATAGTTTTAGCAGCAACTAATAGACCAGAAATGCTAGATAAAGCCTTATTAAGACCAGGTAGATTTGACAGACAAATAACAATACCTTCTCCAGATTTAATTGGAAGAGAAGAAATATTAAAATTATATGCAAAAGACAAAAAACTATCACCAGATATAGATTTACATGAAATTGCAGGAGATACAGCAGGATTTACAGGTGCAGAACTATCTAATTTATTAAATGAATCTGCAATTATTGCTACTAGAAATGGACATAGAGTTATTGAAAAAGAAGACATAGAAGCAGCGGTTAAGAAAATAACAGTTGGACTTGAAAAACATAATAGAGTAGTATCTGAAAAAGACAAAAAACTTACAGCATACCACGAAGCTGGACATGCCGTAGTTAGTAAGTTTTTAGAGACACAAGACAATGTTAAAGAAATATCTATTATACCTAGAGGTGTAGCTGGTGGTTACACAATGTATAAAACAAATGAAGACAAATACTATGTATCTAAAACAGAATTAGAAGAAAAGATGATCTCATTAATGGGAGGTAGAGCTGCAGAAAAAATTGCGCTAAACGATATTTCTACAGGAGCAAGTAATGATTTAGAAGTTGCGACAGGAATTGCAAGAGATATGATTACAGTTTATGGTATGAGCAATTCATTAGGACCAATATCACTAAAAGTTGATGAACCATATGAATTACAGATGTTTGGAGAAAACATTACAGATGAAGTAGGAACACAAGTAAAACAATTAATAGACAATGCATATATAGAAGCACAAAAAATATTATTAGATCACATCGATATTTTACACAGAGTTGCACAAACTCTATTAGACAAAGAAAAAATCTCAGAAAAAGAATTTGATGAATTTTTTAATTAGTGTCAAATGGGACGGAGCATTTTGACACTGCTAGAATAAAAAGGGGAACACAAAAATATGGATAAAAAAAAGAAAGTGAAGAACAAAAAGAGAAATTGGGAAGCTAAGCCCTGGGTAATAGCAGTTGCAGTCTTAATTTGTGTTATAATTGGAATATTTCTAATAAAAGATAGTTTTCAAAAATTTAATTTGGCAGCAAAATATAGTGAAAAAATATTAAATTTATATACAAATAGCCAAAAAAAATAGAAATGTAGTGTTACAATTGAAGTGAAACAAAATAATAAAAATTGAATAAGTGATT
>CAMYZH010000043.1 GCA_947303785.1 uncultured Clostridium sp. | reverse complement strand
TGATAAAATAATTGGATATCAAAATTATAAAGAGGGCAACAAATTACAATTTATAAAGCTGTTTACACGATTTTGGTTTTATTAACATGAAAAAAATCCCTATTCGCAAGAATAGGGATTTTAATATGTATATTAATTTTCAAAATCTAATTTTGTTTTTGTATCTAAATATAAAATGTTTTCTTTATCAAGAGTTTCTTTTTCTGACTCAGTAATCTTAAGCATATTTTCTAAGTCTTTATCTATTGGAATATCTGTAGGAGATATAACACATTTTCTTGAGAATGGAACATATTGTCCATTTGTACCTGATAGTTGACCAATCATTGGTCTATTGGTGTTATTAGATATATTTAAAATTATTTGTGTTATTTCAAATCTAGTATTATTAGGTTTATAGTTTTCAAAGATAAATACTGCAATGTTGCCATCATGTTGAATATGTCCTGTCATATAAATATGATCTGTTTTATCATCCATAAACTGAACATAGCAACTAGTAGCTTTTTCTTTTATTAATAATCTGAATTTACATATTTTATATGTTTGTTTATGTGGAAGATAACAATTGTAATATAGATAAAGAGTAGTGGTATCAAAAGGATTACCAGACTCTTTTTTATTTATAATACTTTCAGATCCATCTTGAAATAATTCATATTCATGTATTTTAAGTTCATTACATATTAAAACAATTTGTCTTGCATCAGGAACTAAAGTCCCGTTTTCAAATCTACTAATAGTAGTGTGTGAAACACCAATTGCATCAGCAAGATTATATGTACTTAATCCTAGAGTTTTTCTTGCTTTTCTGATGTTGTTTCCAAATTCTTTTTCATCAAATTTCAACATAGATAAGCTTCCTTTCTCTAAAAACAATAGTTTACATAAATATTATAACACGAATGAAAACCAAAATCAATACAACCCTTATAAAATCTATGCCGTAGCTGTTGTCGGTTTGAAAAAAGTATTAAAATATGGTATAATTATATTATTCTAATAGTAGAAGAATGGCTCTGTGATCTTAATAAGCATCCCATTCCTTTCAAGCAATGCTTGTCTGTTCAATCAGAATTCCAAGCATTGCGAGTGCTTGGGATATTAATATGAGATTACAACTTTCTTCAGGAGATTGTTTTCACATATTCAGAATTGATTTTTACTAATAGAAAATCTAAAGAAAAGTGTGCCAAAACAATCTATGAACAAGAAGAAAGTGTTTTTCGATGGCGGAGGATGTCCACGGAGGATAATCCAACAGCACTGCTATCAGTTTGCGGGCCAGTCGTAATTGACTGTTAGAGTATGGGGGAAGAATTTCCCCCAATCCATTTTAAAAATATTGATATTTATATAAATTATAGTTATTATTAATAGGTAATTACTAAGCTACTCGCAATAGTTTAGATAATTATAGCATGGAAGCTTTTCATAGATTGTGCTTCCATGCTTTTTTATTTTGGTGCATTATATGCAATATTTTATGAATTTGTCGAAAATTGTCGAATTATAAAGCATGAGAGATTTACTTTTTGATGCTAATTGGTTAATTATGGAAACTATGATGCACTTTATGGAACGTAGTACGCACTAAATGTCAATTTGAAAGTTAACATAAAAATATCTATACTATTCTTGAAAGGAGTAGTATTGATGAGAACTGAATATGATATTTCTACTAAAGATGAAAAAGAAGTATCATATATTGATTTAGTTGATACTATTCTAGATATGTTAGGCTTTAATAAAGCTAATAACGGAACAAGATTGTTTAGAAAGTTTATAATTTATGTATATAAAAAAGATCCTTTTGATATAGATATAAAACGAGAGATAAATAGTTTTATTAAAGACAATAACATTAATACAAATTATCAGAATATGAATAAAAGATTTGAATATGCAATTTATAATTGTGATATTGATAAGATGAAAAAGAATTTTTATAGAGTGTTTAATAATGAATATAGCTATTATTATTTAAGTGTAAAAAATATGGTTAATTGTATATTGAATGTTTTAGAAAAAAATGAATTTTAAAATGCAATTGATTTGAAATTATTTCCAAGTCATATTGCATTTTTTTGTTATATTTATTGAGATAGAATGAGTTTTATGATATAAAATATAATAGATTATTTATAGATTTAGAGAGGTATAAAATGAGTACAAATATACAAGCAAAAGCAAACCTAATATGGGAAGTGGCTACAAAGTTAGTAGGAGTTTATAAACCACATGAATATGGAAAAGTTATTCTTCCTATGACAGTATTAAAGAGATTTGATGATATATTGAAACCTACTAAAGAAGCTGTACTTAAAGAATATGAGAGAGTTAAAGATCTAGCTATAAAAGAGCCTTTTTTAATGGAGGCTTCAGGATATAGTTTTTATAATACAAGTAAATATGATTTTGAAAAATTATTATCAGATCCTGATAATATAGAGAGTAATTTTAAAAATTATTTAAACGGATTCTCTGATAATGTAATAGATATATTAAGTAATTTTAAATTCAATAATGAAGTAAAAACAATGGCAGACAACAGACTTCTTTATGTTATAATAGAAGAATTTAAT
Organism: uncultured Clostridium sp.; assembly: GCA_947303785.1. Taxonomy (GTDB): domain Bacteria; phylum Bacillota; class Clostridia; order TANB77; family CAG-508; genus UMGS1994. Next base: position 8,671 of record CAMYZH010000043.1, on the reverse strand, counting down.
ACTAAAAAAGCTTATATGGGATTAGATGAAGTTAAAACTGAAGATATGGGATATATATTTGAAGATTTAGTACGAAAATTTTCAGAAAGTTATGATGAAGAAGCTGGAGCTCACTTTACAGCTAGAGATATCATTTATCTTATGACTGATTTACTTGTAGTAGAAGAAAGTGAAGCCTTAAGAAAAGATAATAAAGTTAAGACAGTTTATGATATGGCGATGGGAACTTCTCAAATGTTAGCTTGTATGACAGATAGACTAAAACAATTAAATAAGAACATTATTGTAGATTGTTATGGACAAGAATTAAATCCAGAAACTTATGCAATAGCCAAAGCTGATATGCTTATAAAAGGTGGAGATGCTGACAATTTTAAACAAGGAGATACTTTAGATGATGATCAATTTAAGGGATATACATTTGATTATATTATTTCAAATCCTCCTTTCGGAATTGACTGGAAAAAGCAAAAGAAAGCTGTTGAAGAAGAAGCTGATAAAGGTATAAATGGTAGATTTCCAGTAGGTACTCCTAAAATTTCAGATGGACAAATGTTATTTACTTTAAATGGTATTGCAAAATTAAAAGATGATGGAAAAATGGCTATAATTCAAAATGGATCACCATTATTTAGTGGTGCTGCAGGTTCAGGAGAGTCTGAAATTAGAAGATATATTATAGAAAATGATTGGCTAGAAGCAATTATACAATTACCAACTGATTTATTTTACAATACTGGAATATCTACATATATATGGTTAATAAATAAAGGAAAAGAAGGTACTATTCGAGAAGGAAAAGTTCAACTAATTGATGCATCTAATTGTTATATAAATAGAAGAAAAAATATTGGAAATAAGAGAAAAGATTTAGATGATGACTCTAGAAACTTAATTTTAAAAGCTTATGATGATTTTTCGAATAAAGAGTATAAAGAAAAAAATAAGTCTGTAGAAAGTAAAATATTTGATAATGAAGATTTTGGTTTTAATAGAATTACAATTGAGTCTCCAGAGTTAGATGAAAATCAAAAGATAATAAAAGATAAAAAAGGAAATATAAAAGCAGATAGTAATAAAAGGGATTATGAAAATGTTCCTTTAAAAGAAGATATAGAAGAGTATTTTGAAAGAGAAGTATTGCCATATAATAAAGAGGCATGGATAGATAAGAAAAAAACACAAGTTGGATATGAGATTCCTTTTACAAGATATTTTTATAAGTATGTTGCTCCTGAAAAATCCGAAGACATTTTAGAAAGAATAAAAAATAATGAGAGTGATATTATGGATTCTTTAAAAAGTTTATTTGAGGAGGATCGATAATATGAGAAACATGAAAGATAGTGGAATTGCTTGGATTGGAATGATTCCAGATACTTGGAAAATTGGAAAAGTTAAGGATATTTTCATTAGAAAAAATGAAAAGGCCAATGAAGAGAATCCGGTTGTATTGTCACTAGCAAGGAGTGGAGTAAAAATTAGGGATATTTCTACAGGTGAAGGACAATTAGCAGAAAATTATAGTAATTATAATCCAGTTGAAATAAATGATTTATTATTAAATCCAATGGACTTATATAGTGGAGCCAACTGCAGTATATCAAAAGTGAAAGGTGTAATAAGCCCAGCATATATTAATCTAAGAGCTAAAGGAAATAATAATCCATCATATTATGACTATTTTTTTAAAACGCAATATTGGGGAATGGTTCTATTTGCACACGGAAAAGGCGTTTCATTTGATAATAGATGGACTTTGGGATTAGATACAGCATTAAACTATAATATTCCAATTCCTTCAGAATTAGAGCAAGAAAAAATAGCTACATTTCTTGATAAAAAAATAGTTGAAATCGATAAAGTTATAGAAACAACAAAAGAAACTATAGAAGATTATAAAAAATATAAACAGGCATTAATTACAGAGATAGTATTGAGAGGGTTAAATAGAAATGAGAGTATGAAAAAAACAGGTTTAGATTGGTTAAAAGAATGTCCAGAAAAATGGAAAATACATAAAACTAAAGATCTTTTTGAATTTGGGAAAGGATTACCTATTACTAAAGCTGATTTAACGCCAGATGGAAAAAAAGTTATAAGTTATGGACAAATTCATTCTAAGAGTAATACAGGAACTAATCTAAATGAAGAATTATTTAGATATGTCTCAGAAAGTTATATGAACACACATTCTCAATCTTTAGTTTCTTATAATGAATTTATATTTGCTGATACATCAGAAGATTTAAATGGTTGTGGAAATTGTGTTTATTTTGATAAAGAGGTGGAAGCTTTTGCGGGATACCATACAATTATATTAAAGCCTAAAATAAAAGAAAATATAAAGTATTTAGCTTATTTGTTTTTAACTGATTGTTGGAGAAGTCAAATAAGATGTAGAGTGTCAGGAATAAAACTATTTAGTATTACGCAAAAAATTTTAAAAGAGACTACACTAATATTACCTTCAGAATCTGAAAGAATGGAGATAGTTGAGCTTTTAGATGATAAATGCAAAGAAATCGACAAACTAATTTCTTGCAAAAATAAAGTAATTGAAGAATTAGAAGAATATAAAAAATCACTAATATATGAGTATGTAACTGGAAAAAAAGAAGTTGTTTAGAGGGGGCTAACTATGGAAGAAAATGAAAAGAGATTTGAACAAGATATTGAAACATATCTTTTATCAAATGATGGTGGATATATAAAAGGAAATCCAGAAGATTTTGATAGAGAAGTTGCTTTAAACAAAAATGATTTATTTAGTTTTATAGAGAGCACTCAGGAAAAAGAGTGGAATAAATATAAAACTGCATTTCCAGATGATTATGAAAAGAAATTTATAACTAGATTTAATGATGAAGTAGTAAATCGTGGAATAATAGATGTTATAAGAAATGGAATCACAGATAGAGGGTACAAATTTAAATTAGCATATTTCATGCCAGAAACAAATTTAAACCCAGAAGATATGAATTTATATAATAAGAATATATTAAATGAAACCAGACAATTAAAATATTCCACTCAAAATGAAAATTCAGTAGATATAGTCTTATTATTAAATGGTATTCCAGTAGTTGCTTTAGAACTAAAAAATCAAATTACAGGGCAATCTAGTGAAAATGCTCAAAAACAATTTATGTATGATAGAGATCCACGAGAATTAATTTTTAGATTTAATTCAAGAATAATAGTTTATTTTGCAGTAGATCATTATGATGTAAAATATACAACAAAACTTGCAGGAAAGGATACTTATTATTTACCATTTAACCAAGGATCAAATGGCGCAGGTAATGTCGGAGGAGCAGGTAATCCAACAAATGAGAATGGTTATACAACAGATTATTTATGGAAAAATGTATTAAAAAAAGATTCTTTAATGGAAATCCTTCAAAAGTTTGTACATCTAGAAGTTAAAGAAGAGACAGAACATAAAAATGGACAAGAAATAAAGAAAACTAAGAAAAATATAATTTTCCCAAGATTTCATCAATTAGATGTTGTAAGAAAACTAATTTGGAATGTAAGAGATTGTGGTGTTGGAAACAATTATTTGATTCAACATAGTGCTGGCTCAGGAAAGTCAAATAGTATTGCTTGGCTTGCACATAGACTTTCTGGATTACATGATAAGGACAACAATGTTGTATTTAATTCAATTATTGTAGTAACTGATAGAAAAGTATTAGACAAGCAATTACAAGATACTATTTATCAATTTGAACACCAAAGAGGTGTTGTTGTAAAAATTGATGAAGAAAAAACATCACAAGATTTAAAAGATGCTATTAATGATGGAAAAAGAATTATCATTACAACTTTGCAAAAGTTTCCTGTAATATATAAAGATGTTGATGAAATGGGTGGAAAAAGATTTGCTGTTATAGTAGATGAAGCTCATTCTAGTCAGACAGGAACTGCAGCAAAAAAATTAAAGGTTGCATTATCTGATAAAGAAGAAACTTTGAAAAAATATGCAAAGTTACAAGAGGAAGAAGAAGAAAATGAAAAAGATTATGAGGATAAAATAGTTGAAGAATTAGCCACTCATGGAAAACAAGATAATATTTCTTTCTTTGCTTTTACAGCGACACCGAAAGCTAAGACATTAGAGTTATTTGGAACAAAACAAGAAGATGGATCTTTTAAACCATATCATATTTATAGTATGAGACAAGCAATAGAAGAAGGATTTATTTTAGATGTTCTTGCAAACTATATGACATATAAAACAATTTATCAAATTGCTAGAAATACACCAGATAATCCTGAAGTTCCAGAAAACTATGCTACAAAAGTTATAAAAAAATATGCATCACTTCACGAAGTCAATATTGCTCAAAAAACACAGATAATCGTAGAGATATTTAGAAGCATTACTAAAAATAAAATTGGTGGCAAAGGAAAAGCTATGCTTGTAACAGCCTCAAGATTACATGCAGTTAGGTATTTCTTCGAGTTAAAGAAATATATAGAAGAAAGGGGTTATGATGACCTAGATGTTCTTGTGGCATTTTCTGGAGAAGTTCATGATGGCGATAATTCATACACCGAAAGTAATATGAACAAGACTAAAGCGGGTAAGAAAATAACAGAATCACAAACAAAAGAATATTTTCATGGAGATGAATTCAATGTATTAGTTGTTGCTGAAAAGTATCAAACAGGTTTTGATGAACCTTTATTACATACAATGTTTGTAGATAAAAAATTAAAAGGAATAAAAGCAGTACAGACACTTTCAAGATTAAATAGAACATGTAAAGGAAAAGATGATACGTTAGTTGTTGATTTTGAAAATGAAGCTGAAGATATACAAGAAGCTTTTAAACCATTTTATGATGCAACGTTATTGGAACATGAAACAGATCCAAATGCAATTTATGATAAATTAAATATGATTAAGAGCTTTGGATGGATCTATGAAGAGAATGTTGAAAAATTCTGTAAAATATATTTAAAAAGTGGCTCACAAAGTGAAAATGATTTTGGAAGATTAACAAGTTGTGTTAAAGAGACCGTAGATTTGTATAATAAAGCTGATATAGAAGACAGGGAAACATATAGAAAACAAGTTATTAGTTTTAATAAATTCTATTCATATATTACACAAATTACATTTATGGGAGATGAAGAACTTCATAAGTGGTATATGTATTTAAGATATGTTGAAAAACTATTACCAAAGAACAAAATCGAAGTAATTGATTTAGATGGAAAATTAAAACTAACTTTTTATAATTTAAAGCAAACTTTTGATGGAAATGTTTCTTTATCAAAGACAAATCCAAATCCTGGAGTAATCCAACCCCAAGGACCATCAATACCTATAGCTGTTTTGCCAGAGGAAAGGTATTTAGAGGAAATCATTAAGAAAGTCAATGATTCATATGCAGGGCAATTTTCTGATTCAGATAATATGCTTGTAAGAAATATTATGAACATTATATTAAAAGATGATGATGTAAAGAAATCTGCTAAAGCTAATAATGAAGATATGTTTGTAAAATCAGTTTTTCCAAAAGTATTTAGTGACAAAACAAGCAAAGCTTATAAGGAAAGTGAAGGATCTTACAAAAAATTATTTGAAAGCAAAGAATTCTATAATGCAATAATGAATTCACTTGGAAATGTAATATATAGAATTTTTAGGAATGATGATGAGGACAGTTTTAAAGTAGCTGAAGATGATAATAACTATAAAAAAGAGTAAGATATATGAAAAAAATAAACGATTATAAGTGGATAGAAGATATAGATTCTTATTTATATATAGTTGAGAGTATAAATAAACATTTTAATAAAATGAAAAGAAGCACTATTCATAATGAAATTGAGGAAGAAACTTTCTATCTATGCATAGAATTGTTACGAATGTTTCCTTTTAAAGAAAATAAAGAGAATAACAACGTGAAATTAATTCTTAAAGATGGCATTTGTTTATTAAGAAGTCATATTGATTTTTTAATAAACGAGTTGAATAATATACTACAACAATATTCTGACATTTTCTTACGAATAAAACAAATAAGAAATAAATATGAACATGAACCACATAATGTTAAATCAGCATTTTCGACAGGTAGTGGTGCTTATTCGGGAATAGGATTTTATTGCAAAGATAAATTGATATCTATTAATTCAATGGATCTAACATATATTATTTATGATTTAAACATATTGATGAGTAAAATACAAAACTATATTTATGATATAGAGAAAAAACATGAAAATGAATTTAACATATTTACAAAAGAATACATAAAAAGTATAAAAGAAAGAAAAAATATAGAATATAATAAAACCTATGTTAGGATACCAAGACATCAATTAGAGTTTACACTGGAAGATTTAATTAGAGAGGATAATAGTCATAAATAATGAAAGATATTTCTGACAAAATTGATATAATAATAGAAAATGCTCATTTTTTCAATTGGGCACCATATCTAGATGAAGCTCAAGAAATATATAATAAATTTCCAGATTATTATAGCGTGATTATTCCATTCTTTTATACGTATTTAGAGGAATTAATTCGTTCCAATACTTCCCAATACGGCAGAGAGATTCTAGATAAAAATGGAAAAGAAAAATACAGAATTACAGGAGTTAAATTAATTGAGCTGGCAATTAAAGAAAATCCTACGAATCAAGAGATGATAACAGAGCTAAATAATCTAAAAAAATATTTTGAGCCATCAACTATATTTGATTCGGGAAATAATAGAAATAGTACTTTACATGGCTATATGCATCCTAGATTTTGGACAGAAGATTCTTTTAGAGAATTAATAGATGATATCGCTAGATTTTCAAAGTTTTCAAATTTTTAATGTAGTCATAGTTGCTAAGAAGTAGTTACTCGAAATTTAAAGGACTATGAAGATACTTGAGAAGATTTTTAACGATGTTGTTAAAGTGAAAATAACATCTGTACTAATCAATAATTAGGAGCAAGCTGAACTTAATCAGCTTGCTCTTTTTTATTTTCTAGATTAATACCTAAAATTCGACATTTTTCGACAATTCGATCTTTTTCTTCATTAAGATGTATTATTAGATTATATAAAACATCTAATTCTTTTTGTTTTGAATCAACATTTTCTTTTAACAATTCATTTTCATCCTTTAATTTAGAATATTCATCAATTGCAGTTTGATATTTAGAAAGTTGAAGTTTTAAATTTTTAATTTGATTATTTAATCTATTGATTTCATTTAATAGAGGTTGAAGTAAATTTTTATCAACTGATTCAGGAGTAAAATTTTCATAGTTGATAAAAGATTTCATAGAAGTATAAATAGGAGCATATTCATCTTCTAATTTCTTTTCTAACTTTTTTGTTTCATAAAAGTTTGTTATTTTTTTCAATTCTTCTACAGATTTATAATTCCTATCAGGATTTGATTTACCTCGTTCTAATTTAAAACCATTCGTTAATACATTTTCATAAAAAGCATCTTGCAATAACATATAGCTATTTTTTTCTTTCCAAAAATCATAACCACCTATTTTCCTTGTAGGATTTCCTTCTTTATCTTTTGAATCTACAACAGGAATATAAGTTATATGCATGTGAGGAGTTTCTTCATCCATATGAACAACTGCTGAGATAATATTTTCTGATCCTAGATTTTTATAATTACATATAAATTCATAAGCTGTCTTAAAATATCTCTTAGTTTCTCTTTCACCAATAGAGGAGAAGAAGTCTTTATCTGAAGTTATAATCATTTCGCAAGCATAAATACTATTTTTATGAAGTTGTCCTTTTAAATTGTTTTCTTCTTTAAGTCTTTTGAATTCTTTAAAGTAATTTGCATACATAGGTTGTTTTAAATGATAGTTAAGATGAGATTTAGAGATATCTATATTTTGATTAGAGTATTTAGACTTAACTCTTTCATTATGAGGAGCAAGTTTAATCATTTGATCTTTTGTGTATTTTTCGTTTCTTATAATTGCGAAACTCATTTTTATCACATCCTTTCAAATATGATTTAGTTATGCTTTTGTCGAAATTTGTCGAAAAAGGGGATATTATCTGAAAGCCACTAGCTTGGTCTACGATATTTCTTAAATCTTTATCATGATATTCTTTCATTTTTATTCACTTCCTTTCATACGAATTGTATAAATCAACATTTGCTGATTTATAACAATTCTGTTTGAGCATAAAAAAATTCTTAAACTTTCGTGTAAGAATTTTTTAAATTGCTTCGCAATTTAGCACAGACATAAGTGCGTATCATCACATCAAAAATCTGTACTCGAGATGAGTGCGTAATGGAACTCTATCTGAAAGCACCACGTAACTGCTTTCAAAAAAGTTCCATAACACACTATGGAACTTTTAAAAAGTTCCTCGTGTGCGAAGGGATAAATCCCTTTCGAATCCCTATGAAAAAAGTGCAAAAATAAAATGAATCAAAAAAAGCGGAAACAGCCTATTTATCAATAAAAAACACCGAATTGCATGTTTTTATACTAAATAGTCTTTATTTCCACTCATCCAAAAAAATCCACAAAACCAATAAAATCAATACCTTGAGGAACTTACCTGCCCACCATAAAAGCGAATCTTTGTAAATGCTTATATAATAGCGTTTCGTAGATTCGCTTTTGTTATTAATTTATCAAATGATATAGACAAAG
>CAMYZH010000042.1 GCA_947303785.1 uncultured Clostridium sp. | reverse complement strand
GAAAGAATAAAAAATATGAAATAAATAAAATTTACAAGAGCTATTCCAAAGGTTGGAGTAGCTCTTATTTTAATTTTAAATTTAGTAATGTTAAAAAAATGATATATATCAATCATCAAATCATCTATAGACATGAATTTGCCCACCCTGGAAAAGTTTGACTTTTAGCTAAATTTGAGGTAAAATATTAACATTATTAAGGGGAATAAAAATATATGAGTAATGATAAAAAAGTAATTGAAAAAATAGCATCAAGAGCAAAGATTTATTTAATAATAATAGCCCTACTATTTATTCTAATATGTACATATGATAAAACATGGATAATACCATCAATTTTATTATATGCGCTTATAGTAGCTTACGCAATATGGTCAAATAGCAAAAAGAAAACTGAAATAGAAACACATATTGAAGAAGTTGCATGGGGAATGAATTCAACAGTTAGAAATACTCTAAATAAATCTTCAATACCACTTTTAGTAGTTGAAACAGATGGAAATGTAATATACAAAAATCCAAAATTTAATAAAGAATTTAAAGACATTGATGTTATTACATATGTTGATAGCCTAATAAAAGAAATAAAACTTGAAATAGAAAATAATAACAACAAAAAAGAATTTACAAAACAGATTACAATAGGTGATAGATTTTATAAAGTATTGTGCGAATATGTTGTAAGTAAAAAAAGAGATAAAAGAAAACAAAAAGAATATGTATTAACACTTAATTTTGTTGATGAAACAAAATATAATTCTTTATTTGATAAATATGTAAATGAAAAGATGTGTATTGCAATCGCTGTAATAGATAATTTTGAAGAAGTAATTCAAAAATTATCACCAGATGAAAAAGCAGATACAGTTGCTAAAATTGATAAAGTCTTATATGATTGGGCATCAGCTACTAATGGTTTAGTAGTAAAAGACGAAAGAGATACTTATGTATATGTATTTGAACAACAATATTTAGCTGAGATAGAAAAAAACAAAGTAAATGTTTTAGACTTAGTTAAAGAAATAGATTCTAAAGTTCCAATAACATTGAGTATTTCCATATCAAATGAAGAAAACACGTATTATGAAAGATACAAATCTGCAATGGACGGAATTGAAATTGTTCTTGGCAGAGGCGGAGACCAATGCATTATTAGAAAAGAAGGAAAATATAAGTTCTATGGAGGAAATTCATTAGAAGTTGAAAAAAGGACTAGAGTAAAAGCTAGAATTGTTGCACATACAATTGAAAGCTTAATACAGTGACAAAGTAATTATTATGGGACACAAAAATCCAGATATTGATGCACTTGGTTCTGCAATGGGAATATATAGACTTGCAAAAACAATAGGAAAGCCTGCTTATATTGTAGCTTCAAACCTAGGAATGAATTTAGGAAAATTCATAGATACTCTAAAAGAAACAGAATATAATGATATTATTATAGATAAAAAAGAAGCATTAAATCTTATAGATAAAAATACTTTACTAGTAGTTGTAGATACACATAAAAGATCATTTGTTGAAGTTCCAGAATTATTAGATGAAACGGAAAATATAGTTGTAATAGATCATCATAGAAAAGGGCCTGATTTTATTGAAAATGCAAGTTTAACATTTCAAGAAGTATATGCATCTTCTGCAGCAGAATTAGTAACAGAAATACTTCAATATGTTGAAACAAAACCTACATTAACTCAAGTAGAAATTGAAGCTTTATATGGTGGGATTATGGTAGATACAAAGAATTTCACCTTTAAAACAGGTGTTAGAACATTTGAAGCAGCAGCATATTTAAGAAAATTTGGTGTAGATATTATAAAAGTTAAAAAATGGTTCCAAGCAGATTTAGAAAGTTATAATGTAATTGCTGACATAGTAAAAAGAGCTGAAATGATTTCTGATTCAATTGCTATTTCAACATATGATGAAGAAGACAAAAATGCAAATACAATATGCGCTAAGGCTGCAGATGAATTATTGACAATTAGTGATATTACTGCATCATTTGTATTAGGAAATACTGGTGAAAATATTTGTATTAGTGGACGTTCAATTGGAGATATAAATGTACAAGTTATACTTGAAAAACTTGGAGGTGGAGGACACATCACTTTAGCAGGTGCTCAACTTACAGATATATCAATTGAAGATGCGAAAGTAGAATTAATAAATAGAATTAATGAATACTTTACAGAGATAAATGATTAAAAGATGGGCGACCTTGTATGGTCGCCAAAAATAAGATAAAATCGCAAAGGGAGGATAATTATGAAAGTAATACTATTAGAAGATATCAAAGGTGTAGGAAAAAAAGATCAAATAATTAATGCAAGTGATGGATATGCTAGAAATTTCTTGTTGCCTAAGAAAAAGGCAGTAGAAGCAAATAATGAAAATTTAGCTAAACTTAAATCTAAAAATGAATCTAAAGCCTATAAAAAAGAAATGGATATACAAGAAGCTAAAAAAATAGCAGAAAAGATAGATAAAATTACTTTAATAATTAAAGTTAAAGCTGGAGAAAATGGAAAAATATTTGGTGGAGTTACATCAAAAGAAATAGCTGAGAGTCTAAAAAAAGAATATGATATAGATGTTGATAAAAAGAAAATATTATTATCTGACAATATTAAAAATATAGGAAGATTTAGTGTAGAGATAAAACTATATGAAGGTATAAGTGCAAAACTTATTGTTAGTGTAGTTTCTGAATAAAGGAATGGAGAAAATATACAATGGATATAGGAAAAATTCCACCACATGATGTTGAAGCAGAACAAGCGATTTTAGGTTGTATGCTAACAGATAAAGATTCTGTAATTTCAGCGATTGAGGTTTTAAAAGAAGATGATTTCTATAGAGAAGATAATCGAGCAATATATGCAGCTATGCTTTCATTATATGGAAGAGCTGAGCCAATTGATATTATTACAGTTAAAGCAGAATTGGTTGAAAATGGAAAATTTGATCAGGTCGGAGGATTAGAGTATTTAGCACTATTACCCGAAAAAGTTCCAACAACAACAAATGTAGAAAAATATATAAAAATTGTTGAAGAAAAATCTCTTTTAAGAAATTTAATAAAGACAGCAAATGATATGATAGCTGCAGGATATGATCAAACTGAAGATGTTGAAGACATTATGAATGTAGCAGAAAAGAAGATTTTTGATATAATGCAAAATAAAAATTCAAAAGGTTATACACCAATCAAAGATGTTCTAGTAGGAACATTTGCTGAACTTGAAAGATTGTATAATCAAAAAGGATATGTTACAGGTGTTGAAACAGGATTTACGGATTTGGATTATAAAACAGCAGGATTTCATAAATCAGATCTTATTATAATTGCAGCACGTCCTGCAATGGGTAAATCAGCATTTGCAATTAATATTGCTACACATGCTGCTGTAAATAATAATGTTCCAGTTGTTATTTTTAATCTTGAAATGTCAAAAGAACAAGTTGCAAACAGAATATTGTGTAGTGAGGCAATGGTTGATAGTAATAAAATCAGAATTGGTAAAATTGATGATAATGAATGGATTAAACTTGCTAATGCTTCAGGAAGATTAGCCGATGCTCCAATATATATTGATGATACGCCTGGTATATCAATAATGGAAATACGTGCAAGATGTAGAAAACTAAAACTAGAAAAAAATATTGGTTTAATTGTAATAGATTATCTTCAACTAGTACAAGGCAGTGGAAAGAAAAATAGTAGCCGTGAACAGGAAATTTCTGAAATTTCTCGTTCATTAAAAATATTAGCAAAAGAACTTGAAGTCCCTGTAATTGCACTTTCACAGCTTTCTCGTAGTGCAGAAAAAAGAGATGATAAAAGACCTATGCTTGCTGATTTAAGAGAATCAGGAGCAATAGAGCAAGATGCTGATATAGTTATGTTTTTATATAGAGATGATTATTATAACCAAGATAGTGAAAGTAAAAATATAGCTGAAGTAATTTTAGCTAAACATAGAGGTGGTTCAACAGGTACAGTTCAGCTTCTATGGATGGGAAATTATACTAAATTTGCTAATATGGAAAAATATAGAGAAGAAAATGAATAAGGAAAAGATATGTTATTAGATAAAGTAAAAGATACAATAACTAAATATAACTTGATTAACAAACGGAGATTCAATAGTCATTGGAGTTTCAGGGGGACCGGACTCAATGACTCTTTTATCTATTTTTCTAGAAATTCAAAAAGAGTATAATCTAAAACTATATGTAGCACACATAAATCATATGATAAGAGAAAATGCTGCAATTGATGAACAATATGTTAAAAATTTTTGTAAAAAAAATGAAATTGAGCTTTTTATTAAACATGCGGATGTAGTAAAAAAAGCAAAAGAATCAAAAAAAGGATTAGAAGAAACAGGAAGAGAAGTTAGATACACCTTTTTTAAAGAAATTTTAGAAAAAACAAAATCAAACAAAATTGCAATAGCACATAATCTTAATGATAAAGCAGAAACAATAATAATGAATTTAATTCGAGGAAGTGGGCTAGCAGGATTAAAAGGAATTGAACCCAGAAGAGAAAAATATATTAGACCACTTATTGAAATACAAAGAGATGAAATTGAAAAATATTGCATAGAAAAGAAATTAAATCCAAGGCATGATGAATCAAATGATGATAATTCATACACTAGAAATAAGATTCGTAATATTGTGATACCATATATTAAAACAGAGTTTAATCCCAATATTATTACAAATTTAAATAGATTATCAGAAATAATAAAAGAAGAAGAAGATTTTATAAATAAGGAAACTTATAGGATTTTTGAAAAAGTACTAATTGAGTATAATGGAAATAAAATAGAATATAATGTAAAAATGTTTAATCAGCAAGAAAAGATAATTCAAAAAAATTTAATATTATTAGGAATAAAAAAAGTCAATGGCTCTATTCAAGGAATAGAAAAAATCAATTTAGATGATATTATTAAATTATGCAATAAAAACATAGGTAATAAATATTTATCACCATTTAAAGGTTTAAAAATAGGTATTTTTAATAAAAAGATTTATATTGAAAAAACCTAAAATAAAGATGTTACAATAATATTTCAATTTTGAAATTTTGTTGCAGATAAATATTTGTTGTGCTATATTAAAATAGAGATAAAAAGCAATACTAAGGAGGAAATATAATTTGAAAAGTGGTATAAAAAAGTTAACAACATGGCTTGTTTTAATCATAATAACCATTATGATTATATCAGCAATTAGCAATCGTTTCTATAAAAAGATGTCATATTCTGATTTGCTAAGAAATATAAAAGATGAAAAAGTTGAATCTATAGTAATAAAAGAGGACAATAGAACAGCAAGTGTAAAGCTTAAAGAAGATGATACTGAAAAAGATGTTACAATACCAAGTTTGGATACATTTATGGATAAGGTATCAGATGAACTATCAGAAGGTAAAATTAAACTTGAACAAGATCAAGAATCAAAAATATTAACAGTATTAGAAGCATTTGGCCCAACAATTTTACTTATGGTTTTTATCTTCTTTATTTGGGTAATGTTTATGAACCCAAACTCACAAGGTGGAAACAAAACAATGTCATTTGGTAAATCTAAAGCTAGAATGATGACACCTGCAGATAAAAACAAAATTACATTTGAGGATGTTGCAGGTATTGAAGAAGAAAAACAAGAACTAGAAGAAATAGTTGAATTCTTGAAAAATCCAAAGAAATTTACTGATATGGGAGCTAGAATTCCTAAAGGAGTACTTCTAGTTGGCCATCCTGGAACTGGTAAAACATTGCTTGCAAAAGCAGTTGCTGGAGAAGCAGGAGTTCCATTCTTTATTATAAGTGGTTCCGATTTCGTTGAAATGTTTGTTGGTGTTGGTGCATCAAGAGTAAGAGATTTATTTGAACAAGCTAAGAAAAATGCTCCATGTATAATATTTATAGATGAAATAGATGCTGTTGGACGTCAAAGAGGTGCAGGACTTGGAGGGGGACATGATGAAAGAGAGCAAACATTAAACCAATTATTGGTTGAAATGGATGGATTTGCACCAAATGAAGGTGTTATTGTACTTGCAGCTACAAATAGACCAGACGTACTTGATAAAGCATTATTAAGAGCTGGAAGATTTGATAGACAAATTGTTGTTGCTCCACCAGATGTTAAAGCAAGAGAACAAATATTGACAGTTCATGCAAAGAAAAAGAAATTAGCAGAAGATGTTGATTTAGGAACAATTGCTAAAAATACGGCAGGATTTGTTGGAGCTGACCTAGAGAATATCTTAAATGAAGCAGCTTTACTTGCTGCAAAACATGATAAAAAAGAAATAAATATGAAAGATATAGAAGATGCTACAATTAAAGTAACAATGGGACCAGAAAAGAAATCAAAAGTAATAAGTGAAAAAGAAAGAAAATTAGTAGCATTCCACGAAGCAGGTCATGCGGTTGTAAGCAAATTTTTACCTACACAAGATCAAGTTCATCAAATATCTATTGTTCCAAGAGGAATGGCAGGTGGTTATACAATGTATAGACCAACAGAAGATAAATCATTTATGTCAAAAACTGAAATGGAAGAAAATATTGTATCACTACTTGGAGGTAGAGTTGCAGAACAACTTGTTCTTGGAGATATTTCAACAGGTGCAAGCAATGATATTGAAAGAGCTTCTAAAATTGCAAGAGATATGGTTACTAAATATGGAATGAGTAGTAAAATTGGAACTATAACATTTGGATCTGGTCAAGAAGAGGTATTCTTAGGAAGAGATTATGGTCATGTTCAAAATTATAGTGAAGCTACATCATCTGAAATTGATAGAGAGGTTAAAGAAATTATTGACAAAGCATACAAAACTGCAGAGAAAATTCTTACAATGAATATGGATAAACTTACAATTGTAGCAAATATTTTAATGGATAAAGAAAAGATTGAAGGAGATGAATTTAACGCAATCTTTAATCAATAAAATGATATAAATCAAAAATACGGCCCTTAAAAATAGGGCTGTATTTTTTTATGCTGAAATTTAAAAAATTGATTTTTGATAGTAAATTTTGAATATTAAACACAGAAAAAACGAAACACAAACTTACAAAACAAATAAAAATGATTTTTTGAAAAAATAAAAAAAGTAGAAAAAATATTACAATAATAAAATACAAAAATATGGGGGAAAGTTAATTAACAGGCTTTGCACATAAGTTGAATCTTTAAAAAGCAAAAAAACAAAAATGTAAAAAATAAAAAAATGATTTTTTAAAAAAATAAAAAATGTAATCAAAATGTAATATGAAAAAATGTGGGAATTTACAAAAGTACCGAAATATAAAGAAAAAGTATAATAGTATGATTTTAAAAAAAGTGAAAACTTAAAAAAATAACTTTTTGTAAGTAGCAATATATCAACAAAAAAAGACTAATAAACATAATGATTATTATTTTGACATTATATTTTATATAGGTTATTATTCATTTACAATAAAGAATGAGCAAAGTTATTTATGTGAGACATAACAATTCTAGATAAAAAGAGATGTCCAAGTAGCTAGCACATATCTTCAAATATTAGGAGGAAATGGAAATGAAAGTTATCAAAAGAGATGGTAAAAGTGTTGATTTTGACGAAGAAAAAATCAAGGTTGCAATAAGCAAAGCAAATAATGAAGTATCAAGAAAAGATAAGGCAAATAAAGAAGAAATTGAAAGTATCGTAGAATATGTAAAAGAATTACACAAAAACAGAATTCTTGTTGAAGACATTCAAGATATAATTGAAGAAAAATTAATGGCACTTGGCAAATACAATTTAGCTAGAAAATATATTACATATAGATATACAAGAGCATTGGTAAGAAAATCAAATACAACAGATCAATCAATTAAAGAATTAATTGATGGGGATAATGAATATTGGAATAGTGAGAATTCAAATAAAAATGCAGGAGTTGTTACAACACAAAGAGATTATTTAGCAGGTATTACAAGTACAGATATAACAAGAAGATTTCTTTTACCAGAAGATATTGTTAAAGCTCATGATGAAGGAATAATTCATTTCCATGATGCAGACTATTTTGCACAAAAGTCATTACACAATTGTGAATTAATTAATTTAGATGATATGTTGCAAAATGGAACAATTATTAATGATGTTATGATAGAAAAACCACATAGATTCTTGACAGCAGCAACTATAGCAACACAGATTATATTAGCTGTTACATCTTCAAGTTATGGTGGGGCAACAGTTTCATTAACACATTTAGCTCCATTTGTAAGATATAGTTATGAAAGATATTATCAAAAATATAAAGAAAGAAAATTATCTGATGAGCAGGCTAAAAAATTTGCAATGGAAGATACTAAAAAAGAAGTTGCAGATGGTGTTCAAACATTTAACTATCAGGTAAATTCTATGACGAATACAAATGGACAAGCTCCATTCCTAAGTGTTGCTATGTATTTGGGTGAAACAGATGAATATAAAGATGAGCTTGCAATGATAATAGAAGAATTTTTAAATCAAAGAATATTAGGTTTTAAAAATAAAAAAGGTGTTTATATAACACCAGCATTTCCAAAACTATTATATGTTTTAGAAGAAGACAATATAAAGAAAGATAGCAAATATTGGTATTTAACAGAACTTGCAGCTAAATGTACAGCTAAAAGAATGGTTCCAGATTATATTAGTGAAAAAGTTATGAAACAATTAAAAATAAATCAATATGGAGTAGGAGAATGTTATCCATGCATGGGTTGTAGATCATTTTTAACTCCAGATAGAATCAAAGGAAACATAGCAAATGCTAAAAATTATGTTGAAGGAAAAGGTAAATATTATGGAAGATTCAATCAAGGTGTTGTAACTATCAATTTACCTGATGTTGCATTATCTTCAGGAAAAGATATGGATAAATTCTGGAAAATATTTGATGAAAGACTTGAATTATGCCATAGAGCATTGCAAAAGAGACATGAAAGATTATCTCAAGCAACAAGCGATGTAGCTCCTATAGTATGGCAACATGGCGCTTTAGCTAGATTACCAGAAGGAACATCAATAGATGTTTTATTACATGGAGGATATTCTACAATATCTTTAGGATATGCAGGCTTGTATGAATGTGTTAAATATATGACAGATCATAGCCATACAGATAACGGAGTTGGCGAAGAATTTGGTATTAAAGTAATGCAGAAATTAAATGATAAGTGCGCTGAATGGAAAAAGGCAGAAGACATTGACTATAGTGTATATGGAACACCAATAGAATCTACTACTTATAAATTTGCAAAATGCTTGCAAAAGAGATTTGGTAAAATTGAAGGAATAACTGATAGAGGATATATAACAAATTCTTATCATGTTCCAGTATTTGAAGAAATTGATGCATTTACAAAATTAAAATTAGAGAGTAAGTTCCAAAAGCTTAGTCCAGGTGGTGCTATTTCATATGTTGAAACACCAAACTTACAAAACAATATAGATGCTGTACTAGAAATAATAAAATTCATATATGATAATATTATGTATGCAGAATTAAATACAAAATCTGATTATTGCCAAAAATGTGGATACAGTGGAGAAATCTTAATAGATGAAAATTATGAATGGTATTGCCCAGAATGTGGAAATAGAGATCATAATACTCTAAATGTTGCTAGAAGGACATGCGGATATATTGGAAGTAATTTCTGGAATAAGGGAAGAACACAAGAAATTAAGGAAAGAGTATTACATGTAGATAATAAAGATGCTTAAATAGAAAATATAAGTATTATCTAAATTATAAAAAGAAACTAGGTGGAGTCATAATGAGATATAATAAGATTAGAAAAATGGATATAGCTGATGGACCTGGAGTCAGAGTTTCAATATTTATGCAAGGATGTACATTTAATTGTAAAAACTGCTTTAATCCTGAAACACACGATTTTGAGGGTGGAGAAGAATTTACAGACCAAACAATTGAAAAAGTTTTAAATTTATGTGATAAAGAACATATTTCAGGTCTTTCAATTCTAGGCGGAGAGCCAATGCATCCAAAAAACATAGAAGGGACTACAAAACTTGCTAAAGCATTTAAAGAAAGATTTCCGGATAAAAGCCTTTGGGCATGGAGTGGATTTTCTTTTGATAAAAGCTTAAAAGATAAAGAAGTAATGAATTACTTAGATGTATTAGTTGATGGACAGTTTGAAGAAGAAAAGAGAAATCCTAAACTAGAATGGCGAGGGTCAGAAAATCAAAGAGTAATAGATGTACAAAAAAGTTTAAAAGCTGGAGAGATAATACCTTATACAAACAAATAAAATGAAAGCTACAATATCATATTAAATATGTATTGTAGCTTTTGTTTGGCATAAGAACTCTGTAATCAGATAAAAAAATGAAATATTTTTGTAAAAAATTATGTAACCTTTGAAGGATTTGACACCTTTTTGTCGAATATTAATAAGAGAAAGGAACAAAATGGTAAGATATAGTGACGAATTAATCGATGAAATCAAATCATCAAATGATATAGTTGATACAATTTCACAATATGTAACCTTAAAAAGAAGTGGAAGAAATTTTTTTGGATTATGTCCTTTTCATAAAGAAAAATCTCCTTCTTTTTCTGTTTCGCCCGATAAACAAATTTTTCATTGCTTTGGGTGTGGTGTTGGTGGAAATGTTATACATTTTATTAGTAAAATTGAGAATCTTGATTTTAGAGAGACACTTGAGTTTTTAGCTGAACGATCAGGTATTGAATTACCGACTTCAGATGATGATGGTTTAAACAAGCGTCAAATTTTAAAAGATAAGGTTTTTAAAATTAATGAAGAAACAGCACGATTTTATCATGAAAATCTATATAAACCTATAGCCAAACCAGCTCAAGAGTATGTAAAGAAAAGAAAACTAAACAATACTACATTAAAATCTTTTTTAATTGGTTACTCAGGAACTTATAATGAATTGTATAAACACTTGAGGCAAAAAGGTTTTTCAGAAGAAGAAATTTTAGCTTCAAGTTTAGTGAATAAAAATAGTAAAGGACAATTTATTGATAGGTTCAGAAATAGATTAATGATACCAATTTTAGATGTAAAAGGGAAGGTAATAGCTTTTGGTGGAAGAGTTCTAGACAATTCATTACCCAAATACATAAATTCCCCAGAAAATATTGTATATTCAAAAGGGAGAAATTTGTTTGGACTTAATATTGCTAAAAAGGGCAACTTAGATAAGATTGTTATAGTAGAAGGTTATATGGATGCAATTTCACTATATCAAAGAGGGATTACCAATGTTGTCGCATCTTTAGGAACAGCGTTAACCGAAGCACAAGGGAGATTGTTAAGAAAATATGCAGGCCAAGTTATAATTAGTTATGACTCCGATAGTGCTGGACAAGCAGCAACAATAAGAGGATTAGAAATATTAAAAAATCTTGGTTGTGATGTCAGAATACTTCAAATGGAAGGTGCAAAAGATCCAGATGAATATGTTATCAAATACGGAAGCGGGGGATTTAATCTACTAATAGAGCAAGCTATTTCATTTATTGAGTTTAAAATTAAGGTTTTAAAAAATAGATTTAACCTAGATAATATGAATGATAAAATTAAGTTTTTACAAGAAATAGCAAAAATCTTAATAGATGTAGAAAGTCAAATAGAACTTGAATTACAAATTGATAATGTTTCAAAAAAATATGGTATTTCTAAAGAAGCAATATATGGTGAAATTAACAAAATTAAATATTCAAAAACACAGATAGAAAATGAAAAAGAGCAAAAAGTTAAGACACAAATTATAAGAAAAAAAGAAGAAAAGATTAATGAATCAACGATAAGAAAAGAAAATGTTATCATATATCTACTTATCAATGGAAATGAAGCAAACAGGATAAAACTCAAAAATAGTATAAAGAAAGAAGACATAAAATATCCAATAAATGTTGAACTTATTGAAAGAATATATGATGCAATTGAAAAAGGATACAAATATATCAATATTGAAGCTGTATCCGGATTTGGTAAATCCTTAATTGCAACCACATTAGCCAACATCTATTCCAAGGAAAAATCATATATC
>CAMYZH010000041.1 GCA_947303785.1 uncultured Clostridium sp. | reverse complement strand
AATCACTTATTCAATTTTTATTATTTTGTTTCACTTCAATTGTAACACTACATTTTTCTTGCTTAATGTATATACACATAATAATTAAACTAATCACAGTATTTATAAAACTTTTGACATCCATATTTAGTATTTTATGCTGTCAAATGGATGTCAAAACGCTTTTTAACATTATTTTCGTTTTATCGAAATCTCTGTAGCTCTTGATATTACTGATTTCTACCATGGCAATTTTTATACTTTTTCCCACTTCCACATGTTTCGGCATCGTTCGTATTTATAGTACTATCAGTATTATCGGTACTATTAGAATTTCTAAGCATTTAGGTCTTTTTCACATTTGGTATTTATAGTATTATTAGTACTATTAGATATTTATAATCTGTGTACATTTTGTGTACACTTTTTCTGACTTTTTCGTTGCATTTTTATTATAATAAATTTAACAGTATTTTGTCAAAATTTTAAAAGAATTTGTTTATCTGTTTTTAAAATATGTTCTGCATTGTATTGGATGTAAATTTGGATATTCTGGTTTAATTCCATACATGTCTGCCCTAAATGTTTCTAAATTAATCAACATTTTATTAGAAAATTTATTATTTATTGTATAGGTTTTATCATCTTTTGTTTCATTTATTTCTACTTCAAATAACTTTTTTTGAAGCATAAATATTTTTTCAATTGCATCAGCTTCATTTCCTTCTCCATTTAAAAATAGCTGAAAATGATAACTTTCCTCTTTTATTGTATTTAAAATATCCAATAAAGGTTTATATGTATTATTATATATTTTAATAAAAGGTTTTTTTCCAAGAAAAAACTGCATATCACCTAACATAAAATTCAATTCAATAGTACTTTCTTTTGAAATATTTATGTATTGCTTATATATTTCTTTTGATTTTTCTCTTATTTTATTTACATATTTATCAATACACTCACTAGCATATTCATTAAGTCTTTCTTTGGAAACTTTATCATTTAAATTTGGTCGATTATTAATAAACTCATTTATTAATAATTCTTTATACTTTTCGTCCTCTAATGAAATTTTTTCTTCACTTATTTTATTATATTCTTCTTTCCATTTTTTATTTTTTAATTCAT
Organism: uncultured Clostridium sp.; assembly: GCA_947303785.1. Classification (GTDB taxonomy): domain Bacteria; phylum Bacillota; class Clostridia; order TANB77; family CAG-508; genus UMGS1994. The sequence continues at coordinate 11,196 of CAMYZH010000041.1, read as the reverse complement.
TTATATATGAAATTATAATTTCTTCATCATATTCATTAAACAAAAATTTAAGATCAGAAAATATTCCTGTCAATCTTTTAATCTCATGCCAATATTTTTCCAATAATTGCCTTTTACTAACATTATAAGAAGGAATTGTAATTAATAATGTAACACAACCACTACCTAAAATACCAATAACAATATTTAATAGTATTTCAAACAATTTGCATTCATTGTTTAATACTAATATAGAAAAAATTATCACTAAAATTAAAGATATACTGCTGACCAAAATTGATAATTTCAAAGCCTTACAATTTGCTTTCATATTCTCTCCTTTTATTATTCCTTACAAATTAGGCATTTTCCACTTCCTTTTCTCTGGCTTTGTACAAGTCTTTGATACTCATGTCCATTTTTACATTTCCACCAAACTTTATCTTTACGACAATTAGTAATTGTTTCAGGTGTAATCCCCAATTTATTATTTCTTTCATAATTCCATTTTTCTAATAATTCTGGATTTGTTGTAGCTAAGTCATTGAATCCTTTTAATACTTTATTACCGGAACAATATGGGCATCCCGTTCCCCTTATTCTTCCAGAAACTTTAGCTTCATAACTATGTCTTTTATCGCATATCCACCATATTTTTATATGTGATCCTTTTGTAATTTCATCTGGTCTTATATTATTCTTTCCATAATCCCATTCATTTATTAGTTCTGGATTTGTAGTTGCTAGATCATTAAATCCAGCTAGTATCTTTTTACCGACACAAATTGGACATCCTGTTCCATGGATTCTTCCTGATATTTTCGCTTTATATGAATGTCCTTTATCACAAATCCACCAAACATTTTTCTTTGAACCTTTCTTCTCCTTTTCTGGATAAACATGTTCTATATTATTCTTTTTAAAATCCCATTCTTTCATTAATTCTGGATAATTTGTTTTTATATCATTATATCCCTCTAATGTTTGATGTCCTGAACAAATAGGGCATCCGCAGTTTTGAGTTGTTCTCATAGATATTGCAGATTTATATTCGTGTCCATTCTTACATTTCCAATAGTATTTTCTAATATCAAACTTTGAAACTTGCTCTGGAGTTTTTATGTTTTTTTCATAGTCCCATTCATTTATTAGTTCTGGATTTGTAGTTGCTAGATCGTTAAATCCCTTTAATACTTTTCTACCATTACAATAAGGACAACCCGTGTGTTGACTTGTTTTGATTCCAACAGAAGCTCTATATTTATGCCCTTTATCACATATCCAATTAACTTTTAATGATGTTCCCTTTGATACATTAAATGGTGAAATTCCAATTTTTTCATTTTCATCATAATCCCATTCGTCTAAAACTTCTGGATTAGAAATTGCAATGCAATTTTTTTTATTACCTATGTATATTAGATTTAGTATATCATCAAAATCATTTTCTACATTAATATCAATTTTAAAATTTAATATCCTTTGTAATTCTTTCAAAGCCTCCTCTATATATTTATATCTAGAATTATAACTTTCTTTTAATTTTATCTTCATGGCAGAAGATGTATAATTCGGACATTCTTTTTCTCTAATTCTTATAAGTTCTATTCCATTTTGTTCACATAGAACGTCTTTTGATAAATCTTGATTTATATCTTTATGATATCTAAATCCATCATACTCAATTCCTATTTTCAAGTCTTTCAAATAAATATCTAATTCCTTAGGCTTTATCCATTCGGGTTGATAATTTTCTTCAATATTATTAAATGCTCTACTTAAATAATAGTATATTATTTTTTCTGGTAATGATACTCTCTTATATTTATTACATATTGGACAGCTATGATAGTTACCTCTAACTTTTGCAGCCACCATCATCTGATATGAATGACCTTTTTGGCATTTCCACCAAGCTTTATACTTTGATGACTTTGCTAATTCAGTAGGTGACTTTTCATTTTTATCATAATCCCAATATTGTAAAACTTCAGGATATTGTGTCGCAAGATCATTGTATCCAGGCAAAATTTTTTGATTAGCACAATATGGACATCTATTACCTCTTGTAATATCAGAAATTTTAGATTTCCATTCATGACCATTCTCACATTTCCACCATACTGTTCTTGTAGAGCCATATGAAAACATAGAAGGTTTTATCCTTATATTCTTTTCCTTGTTCCAATACTTCAGTATTTCTGGATTTGTTGTAGTCAAATCATTAAAACCTTCTAATACTATATTATTACTACAATATGGGCATCCAACCCCTTTTAACCTTGGATATATTAAAGCATTCCAACTATGACCTTTTTCACACTTCCACCATACTTTTTTATTATATGTTGTAGCTATTTCATTAGGATTTATTTTATTTTTTTCAAAATCCCATTCCTTAATCAATTCTGGATTGGTTGTAGTTAAATCATTAATTCCACTTTTAACTATTCTTCTAGAACAATATGGACAATTTCCACGACCATTTAATTTATCATAAATACTTCTATTATATTTATGACCTTTACTGCATATCCAATTAACTTTTCTTTGAGAACCGATTAGCATTTCTTCTGGTTTTATTCCAATTTTTTCGTTTTCTTCATAGTCCCATTCGCTTAACAGTTCTGGATGCAATGTTGCAAAATCATTCACTCCTTTTATTGGTTTCTTTCCAGCGCAATATGGGCAACCCACTCCTTTTAATCTTGGATGAATTACAGCTTCCCACTCATGTCCATTCTTGCATTTCCACCATACTTTTGTATGAAATCCAAATGTTGTTTTATCAGGATCCAATCCCTTATTCTTTTCCCAGTCCCATTCTTTCATTAATTCTTTATTATCTATAATATATTTCTTAACCTTTTCCATTTTATTCCTCTTTAATTTTACTAGAGATATTATATCACAAATGTTAGTTTTACGCCACTTAGTTAAAGATAACTATCTATATTATATTAAAAAAAATAAGGATGATTTTTTCAATCACCCTTACTTTTTTTGTCCACAAAATTTTTTATTTGTGTACACATTGTGGACATTTTTGTCCATACCACTATATTTTTATGTTTTTTGTATTTTCTGTAATCCACTATTCCCAACGGTTTAAGCATTTTTACCACAGCAATTTTTGTATTTTTTCCCACTGCCACATGGACACAAATCATTTCTACCAACCTTAGGCCCTTCATTCACAACAGGAACCTTAACCTTTTTCTTCTCCTCTTGAGCAAGTTCAGGATTTATCATATTTTCAATATCTTCTCTTCCCTCACTTGTAACCTTTACAGTACTCTTTCTTTCATAGCCTTCTCTCTTCTTAACACACATCAAAATCTTAGTAACATCTAATTTAATGTTATTAATCATTTCTTCAAACATATCAGAACCATCAATTTGATACTGAATAACAGGATCTTTTTGACCATAAGCACGAAGTCCAATACCATTTTTTAGCTCATCCATCTCATCAATATGATCCATCCATTTTTCATCAACAACTTTTAATAATACAACTCTTTGTAACTCTTTAAATGGCTCTTCTCCAATTTCCTCTTCCTTAGCTTTGTATGCAGCTAAAGCTTTCTCTTCAACTTCAGCTAAAACTTCATCTGCATCTATTTTCTCTTTCTTTAAGCTATCTATTTCTGGTATATTTAAACCATTTTGAATTTCAGTAAGCAAAGCACTTGTATCTGGATTCTTTTCCTCAAGTTCGGATCTATAAGTATCTACTATTAACTCACAAGAATCTTTAACCATGTTTTTAATTGATTCAGTAACATCTTCGCCATCTAATACTTCTCTTCTTTGACCATATATAATCTCTCTTTGAGTATTCATAACATCATCATAAGAAAGAACATGTTTTCTGATTGAGAAGTTTCTGCTTTCAACTTTCTTTTGAGCACTTTCAACAGCTTTAGAAATTGGCTTAAATTGAATTGGCATCCTCTCATCTGCTCCAAGTGCATTATAAACAGCAGTAACTTTATCTCCACCAAATATTTTCATCAAATCATCATCTAATCCAATATAGAATATTGATTCACCTGGATCTCCTTGACGTCCAGAACGTCCACGTAACTGGTTATCAATTCTTCTAGATTCATGTCTTTCAGTACCAATAATCTTTAAACCACCTGCTGCAATAACTTTTTCTTTTTCTTCTTTTATTTGTTTTTTGAATCTTTCTTCTAATTCATTAAATAATTTTCTAGCAGCTAAAACTTCTTCATCTTTAGTTTCATTATGTGCAGAAGCTTGGTTTATAAGATCATTCTTATAACCTTGTCTTTTCATTTCTTGTTTTGCCATAAATTCAGTATTACCACCAAGCATAATATCAGTTCCACGACCTGCCATGTTAGTAGCTATTGTGACAGCTCCAAATTTACCAGCTTGTGCAACAATTTCAGCTTCTTTTTCATGATATTTAGCATTTAATACTTCATGAGGTATTCCTGCTTTGTCAAGTAATCTGCTTAATCTTTCAGATTTTTCAACTGATACAGTACCTACTAGAACTGGTTGTCCTTTTTCATGAGATTTTCTGATATCTTCAACAACTGCATCAAATTTAACTTTTTCATTTTTATATATAATATCATTATGATCTATTCTGATAACTGGCTCATTTGTAGGAATACAAACAACATCCAAATTATAGATTTCTCTAAATTCTTCTTCTTCTGTTTTAGCTGTACCTGTCATACCTGCTAATTTATTGTACATTCTAAAGTAATTCTGGAATGTGATATTTGCTAAAGTTTTTTGTTCATCAGCAATTTTAACACCTTCTTTTGCTTCAATTGCTTGATGTAAACCTGCATTATATCTTCTTCCATACATAATTCTTCCTGTAAATTCATCAACTATAAGCACTTCGCCATCTTTTACTATATAATCTATATCTCTTTTCATAACTCCATGAGCTTTTAAAGCTTGGTTAACATTATGAACTATATCTGTATTATCTAAATCATTAAAGTTTTCTACTTCAAAGAATTCTTCTGCCTTTTTGATACCTTTTTGAGTAAGTGAAGCAGTTTTTGCTTTTAAATCTACTATATAATCGTATTTTTCATTATCTTCAGCTTGAGCTTCATCTTTAATATCTTCTTCAACAATAACTTTAGCTTGTAATTTTTTAACAAAATCATTTGCTCTTTTATATAAATCAGAAGACTTGCTTCCTCTACCTGAAATAATAAGTGGTGTTCTAGCTTCATCAATTAAAATACTATCAATCTCATCGACAATTGCATAAGCTAGGCCTCTTTGAACCATTTCTTCTTTATGAATAACCATATTATCTCTTAAATAATCAAATCCATATTCATTGTTGGTTCCATAAGTAATATCACAATTATAAGCCTTTTGTTTATCTTGTTGATTCATTCTAGAAATATTTAATCCAACAGTTAAACCTAAGAATTTATATAATTTTCCCATCCATTCACTATCTCTTTTTGCTAGGTAATCATTAACTGTAATAACATGAACACCTTCTCCTGTAAGAGCATTTAAATATACTGGTAATGTTGCAACTAATGTTTTACCTTCACCAGTCTTCATTTCAGCAATTCTACCTTGATGAAGTATAATACCACCAATTAATTGCACATCAAAATGTCTCATCTCTAAAACTCTTTTTGAGGCCTCTCTTACAACAGCAAATGCTTCTGGTAAGATGTCATCTAAAGTTTTTCCTTCAGCAAGCTGAGCTTTAAAATAATCAGTTTTTGCTCTTAACTCTGCATCTGTTAATTTTTCCATTTCAGGTTCTAAACTATTGATTTTATCTACTATAGGTTGAACTCTTTTTACTTCTTTTTCACTATAAGATTTAAATAATCCCATCTATTTTGCCTCCTAAATTTTAACTAACACGATAACTATATCATTATTTTTTTTAAATAGCAAGGAATAATAAAGAAAATATTTCATAGAATTTAATAAATTTAATCAAAGAGGTTGATTGCTTATGCATATATATAATTTCAAAATCAATAAAAGTCTAGTTTTCAAAGGAATACTAATTCTTTTTGCTATTATTTGTTTATTATTACTTATCTATTCAGGATTTAAATTGTTTTGTGATATGAAAAAATATAAACAAGAAACATTTGTTGTAAATGATTCAGACCCTACAATTGCTGGTTCCTCTGAAATATCATCAGAACAGTATACAAATGTATTAAAAGCTGTACATGATAATATAGATAATTATATTGGAAAAGAAATAACCTTTGTAGGATATGTATATAAAATAGACTATCTAGAACCAAATCAGTTTGTACTCGCAAGAAATATGATAATAAATTCTACATCTCAAAATGTGGTAGTAGGATTTCTTTGTGAAAGTGATAAAATTTCACAATTTGAAAATTTATCATGGGTAAAAGTTACAGGAACAATAAAAAAAGGAAATCTAGATGGAGAAATTCCAATAATAGAAGTTACCTCAATACAGCCAAGCCAAAAGCCAGACCAAGAATTTGTATATCCTCCGGATGAAACCTATGTCAATAGGGACGCCCTTTTTTGACACTAGTGTCAAATGGGACGGAGCTTTTTGACACTACTGTTATAACCAAGCTTTTAGATATGCATTTTTCAGCATCTCTTGCTAATAATATGATTTATAAGAGATTCTATTGAAATACACTTCTCTATTTGATATTATCAATTAAAACTAAACAATAAATGGAGAAATTATTATGAAACAAAAAATATCAAAATTTTTCATATTCTTTATGCTTTACTCAATAATTGGATGGTGTTATGAAGTTTTTCTAGAAGTGGTTATTTATAAATGGGGTTTTTCAAATCGTGGTGTTTTATTTGGTCCATATTGCCCTGTATATGGATTTGGAGCTTTAGCATTTATATTTACGGTATACCCAATAATAAAAAATAAAAAGCCTTTGAAAAAAATACTTTTTGTACCAATCGTATTTATTCTTTGTATGCTAATTGCTACAACAATTGAACTTGTTACATCATATCTTTGTGAGTGGATTTTAGGTAGTTGGCCTTGGCAAACATATTCAAGCTATAAATATAACTTTCAAGCAAGAATTGCTCTATCTCCATCAATTAGATTTGGTCTTGGTGGTGCATTTTTCTTATATATTTTGCAACCACTATTTGAGAAGTTTTGTAAAAAGCTTGGTGGGAAAAAGGTTGCAATTATTTCAATAATCTTAGCAATAATACTATTAATAGATATGTGTTATACATTTATTTTATAATAAAGTGTGTCAAAAAAGACCGTCCCGTTTGACAGCAATAGTGTCAAATGGGACGGTCTTTTTTGACATAATACTGTTTTCCTGGAATTACCGCTCTAACTCCACCTTCGGGGTTTTCTACATCTCCATCATAACGTGGAATTAAATGTACATGTAAATGCATAATACTTTGTCCTGCTTCTTTTCCAAGATTCATTCCAATGTTATATCCATCTGGCTTGAATCTTTCGTCAACCATTTTTTTTGCTTCATCAATCAAATTAAATATCTCTTTTCTTTCTTCATCAGAAGCCCCCCACCAATCTTCAACATGTCTTTTGGGAATTACTTCTAGATGCCCTTTACTTACAGGGAAATCATCAAATCTAGCAATTGCAAAATTATTTTCTAATTGAAAATTTTTACTTTCAATGCATTTACAAAAAAAACACTTACACATTTTATAGACCACCTTTACACTACTCTATATCTCACTTATATCATACTTTAAACTTAAAATATTTTCCTGTTCATCAACAATAATACTCATACTAAACTTACAATTATCATCAATTAATCCTTTTATAAAGAATTTGTTCAAAACAATTATATTAGACAGTATTTTTTCTTCTCTCAATAAATCATCTATATCTATCCATTGAGATGTATTTTCTTCAACTATTTTAGGTTCTCCACTATACTCATTTGAAAAAAATATTTCAAATAAAAAAATTCTATCTGGATATTCTATTTTCATTACTCCCTTATGCTGTAAGCTTTTAACATCAATTCCAGTTTCTTCTTTCATCTCTCTAATCACTGTTTGTTTAGGAAGTTCATTCTCTTCAATTTTTCCTCCGGGAATATCATAATATCCTTCTTTTTTATTTCCTTTATTATATTTTATCGCTACAACTTTATTATCTTTTATTAAATAACATCTTACCGCTTTTCTTAGAACTTTGTTCATTATTTTGACTCCTTTCACAATTTCTGTTATTAGCTTGCTTACCTCTAATATTAGTAATATCTTATTATTAATTCAAGAATATTACAAGTTTATTTTCATTTTCTTCAATTTTTATAAAGTGTGTCAAAAAGCTCCGTCCCATTTGACAGCAATAGTGTCAAAAAAGTCCGTCCCGTTTGACACACACTTATAATAATAACGAGTACAATTGGGCCAATTATTAGTCCACCAATCCCAAGCAATCTGAATCCTATATACATTGCCATTAGCGTATACAGTGGATTGACTCCTATGTTTTTTGAGACAATCTTTGGTTCTAAAAAACGTCTTACTAAGGTAATTAATGCCAATAATCCCAAAATTGAAATTCCTAACACTATATTACCATTTATTATTTCTATTATTCCCCACGGACACATAACAGTTCCTGAGCCCAAAATTGGAAGCAAATCAACAAATCCAATTACAAGTGCTATCAAAAAGGGTGTTTTTATATTTAACCCTACTATTTTAAATATATACAATCCAATTAGTACAATAATAAAGGAAATAGAAATCAATATAAGCTGTGACTTTACATATTTTCCAAGTGCACTTGTTATATTTTTTATGTGATTATTAGCTTTTCTAATCCATTTTTTGGGTATGTTTTGTTCTAGCTCGTCTAATATAGCTATTCTGTTGGTAGTTATAAAATAAGTTGCAAGAATCGTTACAACAAGATAAATAATAAATATAGGAATTTTCGTTAATAAATTAAGCATCCCTAATAAAAAATGTTTTAAATAATTTAATCCATATGAAATCAATTCATTAGTGTTTTTAATAATTAAACTTCTAATTTCATCTGGAATATTCACATCTTCCAGTTTTAACAATTTTATAAAATATTCTATTTTTTTAATTAGTCGTGGACCTATATCTCCAAAATCCTTTAAAACTCTAATTACCTCATTAACAATCAAATAAGACGCTCCAACTATAAGTGCAATTAACATACTAAAAAATATAATTAAAATAATTATTGCACTTGTCTTTCTTAAAAGTTTTGTCTTATTGCTAAACCACTTAATTAGTGGCTCAATCGAATTTGCAATTATCAAAGCAATTAAAAAAGGCATCAAAAATACCGAAAGTTTGATACCTATAAAAACAGCTATTACTATTAAAACATAATATAACAGTTTTTTGACTTTAGAATAGTTTTCTTCTTTCATCTTATCCCTCAGTATCACTAATAAAATAATAATTAATATTAGTATTAATACTTGCTGTAAAATTATTCTAAAAATTAAGAAGCAATCACTATAAAGCTATAGTGACCGCTTCTTCCTCTTTGAAAAAATTATTCAATTCTGCTCCTGACCCAAACATAATAGGTAACAAGAAGCCAAATAATAAAACATATTTTGGCTATCCTACATATATTGGGTTCAGCAGTTACTACAGCCCAGAATATGGCCTGTATAGTTAGAGCGGTCAAAACTAATCCTATGCCTATCATTACTTCATATACTGATTTATATTTTTTCCATTTACCTATATGGAAGAAAAACCAGTATATGCCACAAGAAAATAGGGCTATGGAATATACAAGTGCTAGTAATCCAAAAAGAAAAGCACCAATAGTTCCAAGTATCGTTTTGTATTCGATACTCAGAACAGCCCTTTCATAGATTACTGCAGTTACCAGAAATAGCACCAGGGCTATTCCAAATAAAATTTCAGTTTTCCGCTTTTTCAATAATTTACACCTCCTAGTTGTTTTTTTCTCTATGTCAACTGGTCAATTGACCAGATTGTGTTTATTCTGCATATTTCTGAGAATATTATTATATCATCTTTTAAAATTTCTGTCTATATGTTTTAATATCATTTGAGTTTTTTCTTCAACACTTTCTGAATCTGAAACATCAACAACAATCGTATTATCATAAATTTTGTAATAACCTGATTTTTCCTGAAGTTCATCCCTTTTTAATGTATTTTCTTTTATTATCTCTATAGAATTTTCGTCATCATATTGAGCTGCCTTCCATTCAATTCTTTTATCAATATCTGCCTTAATAAAAATATGATAATCCAAATTGGGATATATTTTCATAGTATCCCTTCCAGAAAAAATCACATTATACTTCTTTTTATACATATCAATATAATCTCTAACAATAATGTATGCATTTTCATTATTAGCCATTCCAGAAATTTTAGAAACAGCCATTGAATTCTCAAGTGATTGCAAATCTTTGTCTTTAATTTTATTACCATGAGCATATACTACAGTTTCTCTATCTTCAATTTCTATTGAAATATCAAACTTCTTAAACAAATCTTTTAAATCAATATTATATAATTGTTCAAAAGGAATTTTTTCATTCATGATTTGATATGTAATAGCTCTATATATATTTCCTGCATGTAGAACAATTGAGTTTGGTATATGATTTAAAAGCTCTTTGCAAATTGACGTTTTACCTGTTCCAACTAATCCTTCAATTCCAATTACTATATTTCCCATATAACCCCCTATTTGTCTTTCAACTTTTTTCTATTACTCTTTTATATTTTTTTACAATTATCATTTTTTGCAATTTTCTTTTATCAAAAAACTCTATACATAAAATCAATTTTAAAAATTATACTACATTTTTCTTAGAATATGAATATTTTTTTTAAAATTAACAAAAATATAATTATAAAATGCAAATTTCGGAGGTGTTATAAATGGGCAAGGAAAAGAAAAACAAGCAATCAAAAAAGAATTCATCAAATAATAGCAATTCAGAAGAATAATATAATCTAAATAAAAAGAAGTGAACTTCAGAGCTTTAAGTTCACTTCTTTTATTATGTATGATTATTAGTTATTAAATTTTTATTTCATAATTATAAGTTTGTTTAATTTTGTTTTTTATTTAATCTCTTAGTTTCAACAAATACTAATGCAATTGCACCCAAGATTAATGCAAAGTATAGTTCAAAACTATCAAAGATATTTGTTCCTGTTCCT
>CAMYZH010000040.1 GCA_947303785.1 uncultured Clostridium sp. | reverse complement strand
TGGATCAAAGAAAATTCTACTCCAACCACCGATACGGGTTTCACCAACCTGGGTGCGTTGATTTTGAAGAGTTATATCATTTAATTTATCAGAATGAACTGTATTGCAAATTATAGCAGTAGGACGTCCACCTTTTAAACGCAGATCACGAATAGCATCGCAAATCTTTTTGTAAGTTAATGTCCCAGTATCAGCTTTTTCATTCTTTACAAAGTAATCTAAGCCACCAAAGTGACGAGCTTCTGAAGCAGATCCATCATCAGGGTAACCAGAATAAAGCTGTTGTTGAATTCTATTTTTTATATCAAAGATAGCATAATTTGCCTGAGCAGCTAACTGAGCAGAAGAATCTTCAGATTTGCAGGCTAAAACAGAATTACTCATTTTTACGCCGCGTTCAAAAATTTCTGTGTAATTTGATTTCTTTGAAGCCTGATGTTTAACATTTCTGCGTTGTTCAGAACCTTCAACATTAGAAGGAACAAAAACGTTAAATTTACCGGAAACAGGAGTTGATTCACCATCTTGAGCAGTAACTGTTAATGCACCGCCAACTTTAGAAGCAACAACGAAACCTTTACCGTTAGATTTCTGATATAAGTAATCACCAACTTCAATTCCGGAGGCATCTCCACTTGGAACTGTAATTACCATACCATCAACTGTTCCACTTGTCATTGTAGTTCCGATACTATCATCAAACCATTTGAATTCTACATTTGTAGCAGCTTCACCAACGGGGATGTAAGAAGCTAAGCCACCATCTGTTTCGATAGCGGTGTTATATGCCTCAACTAAACATTGAGCTAAATAATCGAGGTTATAAGAAATTATCTCGTTTGACATTTATTTAATTCCTTTATATTTTATATTCTATTTATTTGTTTTTTGAATTTTTTTTTTGATAAAAAGATTTAATGGCACTGCCACATTTACAAAAACATTTTGTAAACATTTTTTATTTATTCTTTTTAAGCTTTCCTTTTACAAATCCATTTGGAATCTGATCAATTTTACTAAATTTAGAAATAATTCCATTATTTATCCAAATTTTTCCTTTATTTGGAGAACTTTTCCCAAAATGAGAATATTTTAATTTTTCAATATGTTCTTTAGATAAATGTTTACCTTTATTCCATGTTTTTCTTCCTTTTAATTTTAAAGCCATCTTCTTTTTATGATCATCGGATAAATGTTTTCCATAAAAAGGGTTTCCTTTTCCTTTATACTTTATTTTTCTTTCTTCTTTATCTGCTTGTTTGGCTTTTTCATATTCATTTATCGAAACATGTAAACCATTAGTGTTTTTACACATCATTCTCCAAGCAAGAGCCATTTTCATAGTTGCATTTTTATCTCCTTTCTTTTTATAATGAAGATAAAGTAAATGATGTGCGACGTAATGTTCTCTATATGTTAATTTTACTAAATTGTTTTTATCTTTTGCTTTTTCATGAAATAAAGATTTAGGGAGAATGTGATGTTTTTCAAAATTTTCTTTTGGAGGATTTTTTAATCTACTTTCAATTAAAGCATTATATAATTTTTTATAATTCATAATTGTACCTTTCTTTACCTTGTTAAAAATATGGAGCAGGGCCAGGTAATCGCCTTTTCGTGTTCGACTCACTAGCTCCATTTATATTTTTTAATTTAATTCTTTGGAATGTAATTTTTAAATCCCTGTTGAACTATAGAAAGTGTTGAACCAGTCTTTTTAGCTTTATTGATACTTTCTTGTAATGCTTCAGGAAGAACGTTTTTATTTGAAGAAATACCAAAATAGTATGAATTAGAATTTTTCAATCTTTCAAAAAAGTCATCTAAAGTTTTTCCATTAGCATCTAAATAACCTACTTCAGTTTTCTTAAATCCAGCTTTTTTAGCTTTTTCTAAGACATCATCAATAGCTTCAGGAATAATTCCTTTAAATAATCTCAACTGATCTTTTAAATCATTATCAGCTGTTTTTTGAATCAATTGTTCTTTCTCATTTTGAAGTTCAGCTAATTGTTTTTTAAGGTTGTTGAATTCATCTTCTTTAAATTTGGAGACACTGTCTTCGCCTTTCAATTTAGCAAGTTCTTCCTTTAATGTTTTTACTTCAGCCTCCGCATTTTTTCTTGCTTCTTTTTCATGATTTTTAGCTGACAATAAATTTTGAACTTCCTCCATAGTAAATGTTTTTTGTTCTTGATTTTCTTTTACTTCTGGAGTTTCTTTTGTTTCAACTTGTTCTTGTTTTTCTTCGTTCATAAAAACTTTTTCCTTTTATTTTTAGGCACTGCCTTGTTTAGTATATAATCGAGGAACATCCTCTAATTTAACTATTTATCTTTATTTAGTAATTTGATTATTTGAAATATCGGAATTAGTATCATCATTCTCAGTATCAGAAGTGAATTCGGAGGTCTCTTGATCATCTGAATTAACTTTTCCGAAATCGATGTAAGGCGAGAATACAATGCTATCAATATTTTCATTCATCAACATTCCTATAAGTTCTAATTCTCTCTGAATTCCCTTTCCAATAACTGAAACAATACCGATCAATTCAGAAGTTTTATCAGAAATCCTCAAACTTAATGCTTCACCACTTGCTTGTTTACCTACATCAGTAAGATTTAGTAAATCATTTCTTGCTAATTCATGCTGTTCTGATAAACAGCTCTGCATAGCTTGTAAACCTGCTACAGAAGGAGCTATATATTGTCCAGATGAACCAGAATCAACTAAATTCAATACATTACCAATTCCAGTTCTAACTGATTTACCTTCCATATCAGTTCCGGAAATAACTAATGTAGATGAAGATTGTTGATGCATTAAAAATCTCATATCAGCAGTCATTTGAAATATAGATAAAGAAGTATCAATTAAATTTTGCACTGGAGACTCTTTCCATTCTAATTTAAGTGTATCTTTATTTACATATACTGCAGGAACGAAATCAACTTGTTTAAACCATTTTGGGTATGATAATGAAATTAATGAATCTTTACTTTCTTCAGGATAATCTAAATTCAATTTAGAATAAAATTGTTCCAACATTTTAGCTTCATAGTAAACACCATCAGCATTCAATGCCTTTACATAAACATAAATTTCTGGTTTTTTATATGAGTTGCTTTGTTTATCAAATTCATATTCTTGTTTATAGTAAACTAAACGTTTAAATTTATCTAAACCTTTTTCTTTATCGTAGAAAGTTTCTCCGTCTAAAACATCACAACCAGGAATAACTTCAATTTTTGGAGTATCTTTAGCTATAGCAACTTCATCTGGAATTTTAGTTACCATCAATGCTGAACCAAATTTTATAACATATTCGATCAATTCATTCTCTACAGCTTGCAGTGATAAATTTTCTAATGTGGCATAATCTTCTAATTTAGCCATTGAAGGTGGTAATTCTAAAACATATTTTTCTTTAGTAGCTAAACCAATAGCTTGTTTCAAATACTTTTGAGGGTAATTAGTATATAAAGCAGATTGTTTATATCTTTCCCATAGATAATCTCTTTTTGGATTTTTTGGATCATCCATGGTATCAGTAGGCATAATCAATTCTTTTATAACATCAGAATTTTTTAAAGAATATTCACCTTGAAAAGCTAAATCATTTATCTTCCAAAGTTTACTTAATTTACTCCACTTAGGATTATATTTTAACATATTTCGCGAAATTCCTTTTAAAATCTATTTATTTTTAATTATTTAATTCTAGTTTCATACATTTATAACAGTCCATCCAGTTGGAATTCTGTTTATACCTGTTTCTTCAGGTAATGAAGATGGTTTTGTAAAAGTTCCAGACGAAGAAAATGGAGTACTACTGTCATAGTAAACCCATCTATATGTTGGATCAGCAGCACTAGCATTTGACCAAGCTGTAAATCCAACTCTTATTGAAGTTAAATATTGGCAATTTTGGAACATATACCAATAACATCTATTTGCTAATGTTGTAGCAGGTAATGTTATTGAAGTTATTTTTGTAGATGCATATGCTCCTCTTAAACAATCTTCTGCTAAATTAGTTGCATTCAATATAATTGTTCCAGTTAATGAAGTACATCCATTAAACATTTGATAACATGATTCAGTTCCTAATGTCACAGCTGGCAATGACCCCATTGAAGTTAATGATGAGCAATTCAAAAACATTTGGTAGTAAGCTCTATTTGGAACTGTTATTGCAGGCAATTCTGGAGAAGCTGTTAATGAAGTACAACCTTGAAACATATTGTTATAACAGTTAACTCCTAATGTAGTTGCATTCAATTGTGGAGGAGATAGTAATGAAGTACAACCTTGAAACATCAGCGCACAACATTCTTCTCCAACTGAAGTAAAGTTCAAAGTTGGAGGAATTCTGATTGAAGTACAACCTTGAAACATTCTGTTGCATGAACCATAACCGCTTGAAGTAGCAGAAATAGCTCCACAATTAACTAAATCAATACATCCAACAAACATATTGTTATAACAAACTGACAATAAAGTTGTAGCAGGTAAATTGCAAGAATTTGTTAATTTTTTACAATTTTGGAACATGTATTGATAACAGCCTTCCGCTAATGTAGTTGCTGGTAAAAGATTTAATGGAATTGAAGTTAAACCAGTTCCATTTGCTCCACCAAACATAGCTCTATAACAATTTGGTGCTAATGTAGTAGCTAGTAAATTTGGAACATTTGCTAAATTAAAGCATTCCCTAAACATTTGTCTATAACAGCTTTCTGCTAATGTAGTAGCAGGAAGTAAATCAACAGGAATTGTAGTCAAGGTTAGACAGTTTTCAAACATTGAATAGTAGCATGAATTTGCTAAAGATGTCGCTGGTAAATTGCATACATTAGTTAATGAAGTGCATCCTTGGAACATTCCATAGTAGCATGAAGTAGCCAATGTCGTAGCAGGAAGTAAATCAACAGGAATTGTAGTCAAAGAAGTACATCCATAAAACATATTGTTGTAACAAGTGTGAGCAGCTGTCTTTGCATATAATTTTGGAACACTAATTAAATTGCTACATCCTCTAAACATTTGATAAAAACAAGAACTTCCTAAAGTTGTGCATAAAATTTCAGGAGGTGAAATTAATTGAGAACAGCCATTGAAAAGATTTGCAAAGCAAAGATTTGGACATACTTTAACATTATTCAACATTGACATGCAATTTCCAGAAGCATTAATTTGTCCTGTCATTTCAAATTTTGCATAATTAGAAGTTCCAGTTGAAAGCGAATTTATTGTATTTCTAAATTTAACTTGATCACCAATATTTGTTAAAGGTATAGTTGTATCAATAGTATATGGAAGCCAACCATTTCCAACATTATATTGAATAGTTGTTAAAGTTAAAGTTCCAGACACAGTTAACTTTACTGTTGAATTAGCTTGAACAGCTGTAAAAGTCAACGGTTTCTTTATACTTTCTTTAGCGATCAAAACTTTAAATAAATTATTCATATTTTCCTCTTTTTTATCTTGGTTCCATTTGTGTCCAGACTATGCATTTATTTTCAATTGCGATCAAATAAGCTCCGTTTGGTTCAAAATCAAATGGTTCATTTATATACATATTTGCATCTATTGTTGAAGTAAATGTAAATGAAATTCCAGTTGTGAAGAAAATAAGTGCATTTGTAAGGCCACTTGTTATAGTCAAATCTAATGAAGTCAAATCAGCATTAGATTGATAAAATGTATTTGACTCAGCACTCAATGTTGCAGAAGAAAACGAAGATAAAGAATATTCCTTTGAACGGTTATTCATCTCTTCAATTAATGATAAACCAGATGGAGAATAAATTAAATCTTGACCAACATAAAGTGATGAAGGTAAACTAAAAATACTTCCAGAAGCTGCTTTATTGTATATTTGGTTTCCATCTATTTTAATGTTTAATGTATTGCTTTCCCAAGGAGAAATCTGAACTGTTTTTACATTAGTTTCTAAAATGTTTCCTCTTGCATTTATGCTTGGGTTTCCATATAGATTACCTAAATATAAAGTTCCTTTACCATTAGTATCAAGATAAAGTCTTATATGTTCATTAGAATTTCCATCTTTTATTGTAAAGGCATTATGAGCAGCACCAGTTGTATTGTATTGAATACCAGAAGTTGGAAGATATCCTGATAAATCATTAGCAGTCGCAAATAAAGATAAATTATAATTTACTCCATTTTGAATCAAACCACTAACATATGCTGAAGGAATATATAAATCACCGCTTAAAGTTCCACCACTTAATGGAAGATAACCGCTAAGATCATCTATTTTAGCATATTGGCTTAAATCTACAGCAGTGCTTCCAATGCATTCATATTGATGATTGATAACTAAATACTCATCATAAACATTTCCTGTTGATTGATCTTGAGAAGGAACTAAATATATAGTGTATTCTTGAGCTTCTTCAATTGGAGGAAGTACTTCAACAACAATGATTTCCATTGTCTGAACTTGAGCAATTGCTTGAGCTACTTCATACTTCGTCCAGTAGTTTGAAGATAAAATAGAATCTATTTCATTTTTAGTATAGTAATCATTTAAATCGGCTGGAGGAACACCTTCTAAATAAACTCTAGGGTTTGCAAATGCCTTATCAAGTAAAAATGTCTTCTTTGAATCTGCAAATGCTCCAAATTCTAAATTAAATGGAGTTCTAAACTCATTGATGTATTTTAAATAATTTTCCGTATAAGTATCGACGTTGAATGTTACTTCATCTTCATTTATAGAATATTCTTTTGAAAGGAATAAAAGTTTAGTTGAATTTCCATAAACTCTTGAGCCAGCTAAATATAAAGATGAACTTAGTGATTGAAAATCTTGATCGGTTTTCAATGTGATAGGAGAAGGACCTTGAAGGTCAATAACCGGTTTTTCTCCTTCTATCATTTTTTTGGAATTTATTTTAATTATCATTTTCTTAAGAATCCTTAAAAGTTATAACTTATATTCATTATTTATTTTATTCCATATATAGTGAATTTGAAGTGGCTTTCTGAGATGCAGCCTTAAGGGACCACACCAAGCTATCTAAACAGTTAGGACTCTTTTCCTTTGGATCACCAGAATAAGTAAGCATTTCTTGTTCAAGTTGTGGAAACACTTTAGTATGATGTACTCTTTTTTGTTCATATAGAATTAAAATGTCTTCAGCTCTCAATATCTTTGATTTAGTAGCAGTGACAAGTTCAAAATTAGTAGTTATTCCAACATGTCTAAGAGTATCCTCTATAAGATTTCCTCCTTGATTTTTTTCTATTGAAACTTTTAAATTTCTATATTTCATTCTTAATTCTTTACATTTATTTGCCCATTGTTCTGGAGTAAATTTTCCATGTAAACAATCTAAAACGTAAAATTCATTGTTGTTTTTTTCCACTAAAGTTAAAGCAGTTTCATCTGAATCTTGATTTGTGCTCACTGCGATGTCAATGCCTAAGTAGTATTTACTTTCAAAGTGATCGTCACATTGTTTGAAATCTTTTGCTAATGTCAATAATTCATTTGACCACAAAGCATTTCTATTTTCATCATTCCACATTCCCAAGAATAAATTATTGTATTTTAGAATGTTTACATTTTTAGTTTCTTCTGCTTCTTTTTTAAAGCTTTCATCTAAATTTTTTATATTGTCAAAATATGTTGTGTGAATATATAAAGTATCATCAACTATTCCATTGAAGTTATATTCTATATTTTTATCTTCAAAGAATCTTTGGTAGATCCAGTGTTTTTTAAATGAAGGATTTAGACAAAGTATAATTTTTGGATGACTATCTTTATCTCTAACAGATAAATTAAGTTTATCAAAATCTTTTTCACTAACTTCAGTAGCTTCTTCAATCAATACAGTCTCTAAATGTGGAATTGATTTAAGATTTGAATCTGCATCATTTGAACTAGATTTAAATCCTTTGAAATATAATTTACAACCA
Organism: uncultured Clostridium sp.; assembly: GCA_947303785.1. Lineage (GTDB taxonomy): Bacteria > Bacillota > Clostridia > TANB77 > CAG-508 > UMGS1994. Next base: position 4,661 of record CAMYZH010000040.1, on the reverse strand, counting down.
TTTAGATTTTCTATTTCACCATGTTTTATTTTAAAATATCTTCTAAGTTTCAATACATCAGTTTGATCTAGAAATTGAGGAATTATTGAAGTATCAGTATTGACCATAAATTCTCTTAAATAAATGCAGTTTTTCTTTGAATTGAAAAATTTATTTGCTAAATATAAAGATGTTGCAAATGATTTTCCTGATCCTCTTCCGGCCAGAAATGATGACATATCTTATATAATCATAATCTCTAAATAAATCTTCATATTTTGAATTAAGAGTTATTTTCATTCTATTTTATCCAATATAACTATAAATGCTATAAGTGCAATGAATAAAGAAAATATAAAAACGAATGGAGCATAAACTAATTTTTTCAATAAAGTAAACATTACTCATTAGTTCTCCTCTTTGCTGAAAGTGATTTGAACTGGAACTTGTGGTATATTGTTTTCTATATTGACTTGAGGATTTTCATTCATCATCTGAAGTAGTTTAGATAAATCTTTCAATATATTTTGTTTAGTTATTTCAGATGTTGATGAATCATACAATTTTAAATATTCTTTATATACCCAAGCAGGTTTTATCAATGAAGCAACTAATTGATTTTTTTGAATTAAATAATCAAGCACATCATTTACTTTTCTCATTACCTTATATGGACTTCTTACAAATGCTTCATTATAACCTGCATCTATTGCTGCTTGTTTGCCATTCAGACCATTCTCTAAATAAAATTTACAGAATTTTCTTTGATATGATGACATTCTACGCCATCTAATTTTAAATTCTTCATCAGTCATTTTTAAGGAACATCCTTATGTCAAAAAATAAAAACACAGTTTTTATATTTTTTTTTATCTATTTATTTTTTGAATGGTTTACATTTTATTTTTAACTGTTATAATTCAATATAAACAAAATTAAAGAAAGGAAAAATGAAAAATGTCGGATCGAGAAATGAAAGAACTTGAAATCTACAAAATGTTTGAATCTTTAAATGGAGAAAAAAGGCATAAAGCAATAGAAATTTTAAATATTGATTTTAATCCATCTGATAAAGAACTTGATGAAATTTATGAAAAAATTAAAGAACTTTAATTAAATTTTGACTCTTCTTTTAGCCTTGGGAGAAATCTCGGGGTTTTTTATTTAAAATGATAAATAGTTTTGTATTTGCCATAGTTTTCCTCACAAAAGAGGCTGGAATTTATTTCCAGCCTTATTTTTATTTCATTTTTTCAGTGATAAAATCATTAATTATAGTTCTAGCATTTTTAACTAAGTATCTTGAAAAACCTGTTTCATTAATTATATCTTGATCAGTTTTAAAAAAATTATTTCCTTTAATTAAATATTGAACTAATGGAATCAATTTTTGGTCCATGATTTCAATATCTTCTCCATGTTTTTTCAAAAATGCTAGTTGTTTTAATGTCATATCTAAATTTTCCTTTATTTTCTTAGATTGTTTTTGATTGCATCCGTATTTTTTTCTGAATTTTATATGCTGAATAATTTTTTAAATCTTCAATATTTAGAATAAAATTCAATGCCTCTATATATTTCATATTTTTTTCCTTATTGTTAAAATAATTTGTTTTTAAAATAATTCTATATTGTAGAATATAATTATTTTCTAAATTTTTTAAACAATTTATCTATTCAATAAATAGTTTTAACAAAGTTAAATCTTTTTTATTGAATTTAAAAAATGCAAGCTGAAACAAAACTAACATCGGAAAACATTTATAAAATTTTTTGCGGAATACTCTTAGCGGTGATCTCTTTTATTGGAGCTCAACTATATACAAAAATAATTGAAATGAACAAAGATTTAGTGGAGATAAAAATCTCTTTGGCAAAATTGCAAACAGAGCAACTTACCAAAGAGGATGTAAAAGAAATTGTTATTTATGAAATAACAAAATACCATTCTAAAAATTAATCTTCTCTAAAACTTCTTTTCAAAAAAGTTAAATTTGACAAAATTACATTGTTGGAATCTCCATCTAAAAAAAATATGAATTTTGGAAGTATTTTTTGATCTATTTCTAAAAAAGAACTTGCTAAAAGTTTTGCTAATGACATTTGTTTTGTTTTATTGTATTCAACATTAAGTTTAATTCCTTTCCATCTTTGTTCTACTCCAACACATAACGGTCTCATTATTTTTTCTTTATAGTAGAAATTTTGAACTTCTCCATTTTTTCCTCTAGGTTTCAATCTACTAATTGTTTTTTCTTTTCTTTTTACAACTCCCATTTCATTTATTTCATAACCATCAAAACCAAAACAGGATTTCCATGTGTTTTCTTTTGTTTCTTTTTTTATTTTTTGTAATTTTTTTTCTAGTTCTAAAACCTTTTCTTTTGAATAAACTCTCATTTTCTATTCTCCTATTTTAAATTATCATTCCAAGTATAAAGCTTGTAAAATATAAAATTATCTGAAGTAAAATATATTCTTTATTCATTTTTTCTTACTCCTTTTCTTCCAATTGTTTTGTGAAATAATTACTTTATTTGCTACATTCTGAGATGCATTTTTGTTGAATGTTCCTTCACCCCAGATGTGATCGTATAGCTCTTCCAAATTGATCTTAACTGAATAAGCAGACAAGGTTTTAGCATCACATCTAGAAGGACAGCCTTGCTTTAAAAGATAGATGAAATAGTTATTTTCTGAATCAGTGCAGATATTTATTTTCTTTTCTTTTCCTTGTTGAAAACAAATGACATCGCCTAATCTGCTAATTCCATATTTGAATTTCAATTTAGTTTTTAAATAATCGTTTATAAACACAGCATCTACTTTTTTCTTTTCTTGCTTTTCTAATTTCATTTCTTGAATTTTTTCAACTGCTCTGCCTATCAGCCTTTCGAACAAATAATCTAAACTGACGTTTTTCTCATTTGCGTAATTTACTAAATAAGTAACATTAGCTTCATTCTCTAAATTGATTTTAAGTTCCATTTTGTGTATTCCTTTTTAATTTTATTTATAATTTTTTTTGAAAAAATTGAAAAAAATATATAAAAAAGCCAGCTGTTTCCAACTGGCTAAAATTAAAAAAGGTTAAAAATGAAAAAATTTGAATTGAAGGAAATGGAGAAACCTTCAAAAACTATTTATAAAAACTTTTAAAGTTTCCATAGTAAGGAAACTAAAAAGTGAAGAAAAAATTTAAAGGGCAACTCAGCCAACATACAATAAATTTTTATACTTCCAAAAAACAATAAACAAAAAATTTAACAAAATTATTTATCTCCTTTGTTAAAAATTAGTAAACAAATTTTGAAAGTTCTTACATATATAATTAAGAACAACTTTATAACTTTTCTTATCTTCATCATAAAGTTTAGAAAGAGATTTTAAAATTTTTCTTTGAATTATTTTTATATTTTCCTCAGCAATTTTTTTTCTAGTTAAACCATCTTCTCCTTTTATCCAATCTCCATGATAAACAATACATATATCACTTGGTTTATTTGTAGAAGGCAATAATTGTTGCAATATTGCATTTTCTTTAGTAAATTTTCTAATTATTTTTGCATTTTCTTCATTAGGTTCAAACATAATGTTTTTTGAATGCATTAATTCAATATAATCTAAAACCATTTCTTTAGATAAATTTTCATCTCCAAGTTCTAAAGCAGTATTTTTTTCTGAAAACTCTGAAGGTTTAAAAGAAATAAGTTCTTCATCTTCTTCAGTTTCTTCTTTTTTGATTATTTTTTTAACTTCTTCTTTTTCTTTCACTTCATTTTTTGGTGTTCGTTTTATCGGTTTTAATGAATTCAAAATCTCTTCTTCTTTTTTCATTTTATCAAAGTTTTTCTTTTCTTCAGAATAAAATTTTTCATCTTGTTTTATTTCAAATCCTGAGCTAAAATAAACATATCCTCCATCAATTTTATATTTAAGTTCATTATCAGAAATCTTATTTATTTTTTCAAAAATTTCGTTTACTCTATTTTTTGACAATGAAGAATTATGTTCATAAAAACTTTTTAATGAAATCTTATTTAAAAATGTTGTTTGTATATTTTGTTTTGAAACACCAATTATATAAAGAACATTCATTAATGATTTGTATGATCTTCTAAATTGTAATGAATATAAAAGATCCATTTCAGTTGAATTCAATTGAGAACGAAAAATAATTGTTTCATTACCATCAATTTTATCAAAATTATCTTTTATAAAAGAAAAAAACAACGGGTTTTCTTTAAAGAATTTTGTTAAATCATCTAAAAATGAATCATGATAAGAAGTTTTAACATATTTCTTTTCAGAATTAAAATTAAAAATCTTATCATATACATTTTGTTTTTTAATTGATGAATTTTTATCATCACATAAAATAGTTAAAAAAGAACTAAGCATAATTCTTTCAGCAATAGTTAATTTTCCAAAATCTAAAATAACATCTTCACCATTTGTATTTTTACAAGCATGTTTTGAATAGTCAGTTATAAACTGAAACTTTTTTCCATCAATATAAGTATTCATTTTTTGTTCCTCTAAAATTTATTTTATATAACTATTTATAATTTAAAAATAATTTTATTCATAATTTTTTAAAAAAATATAATGTCTTTGTGTTTTTATTTAATGTCTTTGTGTTTTTATTTAATGTCTTTGTGTTTTTATTTAATGTCTTTGTG
>CAMYZH010000039.1 GCA_947303785.1 uncultured Clostridium sp. | reverse complement strand
ACAATCTAAATTTATGCATAGAAGATAATTATGAAATGTGTAAGAAAATGAAAGATAATGGAATTAGAGCATTATTAATGACGACAAAAATGAATTATAAAGTTGATAGTAATGATATTAAGAGAGTATACAATTGGAACGAAATATATGAAGAAATAAATAATCATTCAATCTTTTAAGAGGAGATAAAATGAAAATATTGTTATCACTTAACAAAAATATAATAAAACAATATATACCTCAAAACTCAAAAATTGGTTTTGTTCCAACAGCTTCAGAGCTTGAAAATGACAGATGGTATATGGAAAAAGACAGAGCAGACTTAATTAAAATGAATTATAATATTATTGATATAGAAATCTCAAAAGAAAGCAAACAAGAAATCCTAGAAAAACTAGATATTATTGATGCAATATTTATCGCTGGTGGTAATAGTTTCTATCTATTACAAGAACTAAAAAATAAAAAAATTATAGAAGATTTAATTAAATTTGCAAACAATAAAACTTATATAGGAACAAGTGCAGGTGCATGCATTGCATGTCCAAAAATTGACTATATTAAAAAGCTAGATGACAAATCACAAGCTCCTTTATTAGATAATTATGAAGCACTAAATTTAGTAGATTTTTATGTTTTACCACATTATAAAAGTAAAGAAAAATATACAAAACTAGCTGATGAGATAGAAAAAGAGTATTTAAATTATGATTTTATAAAACTATCTAATGAACAAGCAATTATTGTTGATGATTTAGGAAAATATAGTATAATAGAAACACAATAAAGCAAATAAAGATTTTGGAGGTCACAATTTTAATGGAAGGATTGATAGATAAAACCTTAAAATATGTAAAAGATTATTTTCAAAATGATGCCAGTGGTCATGACTTTTATCACACATTTAGAGTATATAAATTAGCTATAAACATTGCAAAACAAGAAAATGCGGATATAGGTTTAACAGCAATAATAGCATTATTACATGATGTTGATGATTGCAAATTAGTTGGTAAAGATGGGGAGTTATTTAAAAATGTTAGAAAATATTTAACTAGTAATAATATCGACAATGCAACAATTGATTTAATTTGCAGTGAAATATCAAAAATATCTTTTAAGGGTGACGGAAAAAAGTGCCCAGAAACATTAGAAGGTAAAATAGCTCAAGATGCTGATAGAATTGATGACTTAGGTGCAATTGGAATTGCTCGAACTTTTACTTACGGAGGTAGTATAGGAAGAATGATATATTCTCCAGAAGTTGCTATAAGGGAAACTGTCTCAGAAGCGGATTATCTAAATAATAGTGGAACAACTATTGGACATTTTTATGAAAAAAAATTAAAATTACTAGACTTAATAAATACAGAAGAAGGGAAAAGAATTGCACTTACTAGAACTAACTATGTTAAAGAATATTTAAAAGAATTCTTTGACGAATGGGAAGGGAAAAAATAATACAAAACATACCAAAAGGGGTAAAATATGAACTTTAAAAAAATGAAAGAATATTCTCACGAAGAATTTGTAAATTTGATATTAAGTTTAAATGAAGAACAATTATTAGAATTAAGCTCAAAATACGGTGGATATCCGGTTCTCTTCAGAATGGCACTTGATACTAGAATTAACCATATTCCTTTTATTCAAACAGGTGCTGCAGTAATTATTAGAAATGAAAATGGACAAATATTATTGCAAGAAAGAACAGATAGAAATAAATGGGGACTACCAGGTGGTTGTCAAGATTTAGGTGAAGACTTAAGAATTACAGCTGTTAGAGAAGCTTATGAAGAAACTGGTATAAAACTGGATCTTGAAAAATTAGAATTAATTGATACACTATCAGGGAAATCAAGAAAAAATAATTATCCTAATGGTGATATTGTTTACAACAATACATCTTTATATTTAGCAGATGTCTCATTAGAAAATGCATCAAATTTAAAAGGTGATTCTGAAACTAAAAGATTACAATTTTTTTATCTAAATGAGATTCCAAATAATATAATGGATGCTGATTTAATTGAATCATACTTATTATATTTAAATAAAAACATTTAATATAACAAATAATATTCTTGAATTATACAAAAAGAAGAAGGAAAGTACACAAAAGAGGTGGTTAAATGATTCCAAACTTTAAGATGACCAACTTACATGACTACAAAGATTTAATAAAAACAGAAAAAATTGAAAACATTTTAAAGAACATACCTGATGGGCTAACTAAACTTGAGCAAGCTTATTACGTTTATATTGAACTTGGAAAAATTGTAAAAGAAGATCCTAAATTTGTTTTTAGTACAATTGAAGAGAAAAAAGAACGCTATAATGATGCTATTGACGAACAACTTTTTGGAATATGTAAATCTATATCTGAATTATATGTTAGTTTACTAAAAGAACTAGGAATTGATGCTGACTTAATCAAAAATATTCCAGAGGAAAAAGCATTAAGCCATGTAGATACAGTATTAAAAATAGATGGAAAAAAATATATAGTTAATTTAATTAGTGACCTTGCTAATATAAAATCCAAGAGAAGAATCAATAGCTTCGGAATCAATATTGAAGAAGTATTAAAAAATAGAACAAATCATGTAATGGAACATTTTAAACAATTAGGAATAACTGATAATAATATAGAAGAAATGTTACGAAAAGCGCAACAAGAAAATAACTATGAAGGAATTCATGCTTTAATAGATAGTATATTTCCAAGAGAAAATAAAGATGGTCCAAAGTTACATGAAACAATAAATAGATTAAAAACAATTTCCAATTATATCCATAATATAAAAGAAACATATGGAGAAATAACTCCTCTATCTAAAAAAGAAAAAGAAAAAATGGATATGAAATTAGGTTATAGTTATGGTTCAATTGTATTTGAAAGTGATGCAGAGCCAAGAGGAATATATATTAATGATGTTTTCCATATACTAGCCGAAGAAATGAAAGACCCAGAAACAGTCAATAAATATGTTTATGGAGGAATAGATGTTCCAGAAAAAGAACAATTAGAATATAAACTTAAATATATTTTTAACATAATGGATAAATGTATACCAAAAAATGGGGAAACAAGTTATTTAGATGAAACAATGAATATAAACAGACTATCAGAGAATTTATTAACAGCATCAGAACTTGAAAGAATAACTCTATTTGCAGTAAAGACTACACAAGACGTAAGAGATTTAACTTCTATTCTGCAAGTTAAGCCTATGAATAAAGATGGCGAAAATATGTATTATATATATTCAAAAGAAGAAAGAAAATATGCACCAATAGAAATAAGCGCTTTGAAAGAAACTCTTAGTAATCTCGATCCAGCTCAATTCAAAATTGTAGGAAAAGGGAGGGAACTAATTGGAAGACTATATAAATTAAGGCCAGAAGACATACTTGAAATTTTCGAAAAATCGACACAATCTCTTGGAGAAGAGACATTTCCTGAACAAAAGATATCAGAAAATAAAGACAAAGTAGTTAGTACAATGAATCGACAGCAAAAACAACTGGATGAAAAAGAAAAAAGAACAGGAGAATAATAAGTGATAAGTATCGAATATGCAAATGCATATACAGAAGTATTAGAAATATTAAAATTCATACCAAAAGAAGATTACGAAAAAATTCCTAAAGAAAAAATAAAACTATTTGAAACAAATTCAAATAAAAATTATAATTTCAAATATAACCCTATTTTAACTTTAGATGAACAAGAAACATCAAAACTAGCCAAAACGATTATAGCAATTCTATTTAGAGATTATTGGGCGACAGAGAGTCAAAGAAAGAAAATTCTTGCAAAAGAAAAATATGACATGCAAAAGCAAGAAGAAGAATTAAATAAAAAATACAAGTATGATGACATATTTAAAAAACATGAAATAGAAAAAGGGGATATATTAGATCATAATTCTATCAATCAAACCGCCATGGTAGAATATAAGAAGGAAAATTTTTTTAGCAAAATTATTAATATAATAAAAAGAAGTTTTAATAAAAATAAGTATATAAATTAAAGGAGACACCATTATGAATATAATTGTAGCAGGAACCATTTTAGAAAGAGATGGAAAAATTTTGTTAATCAAAGAAAACCAAAACAAAGATAAAGGGAAATGGTGGATACCAGCAGGTGGTGTAGATGATGGAGAACTAATTGAAAAAGCAGCTATTAGAGAAACCAAAGAAGAATCTGGATTTAATGTTAAAATATCTGGTATTCTTTGCATATATAATAAAGTAATAAATAACATTAATCCAGTCATTGGCATTATGTATAAAGCTCAAATAATTGATGGAGAACTTCATTTTGACTCAGAAGAAATTGCAGAAGCTAAATGGTTTACATTTGATGAAATTATTGCAATAAAAGAGGAACTAAGAAATCCGGCGCCAATCTTAAAATGCATAGAAATGTTAAGAAATGGTAATGTATTGCCACTAGATACTATTCTAAAAATATAAGATAGGAGCGATTTTTAATGAAAAAAACATATAAAAAAATATTATTTGATTTAGACAATACTCTTGTAGATGATGATGAAAATAGAAAATATGCTATAAAACAAATACTATCAGAAAGAAATGAAGTAGTAACTAAAGAAAGAATAGAAAACTTTGTAGAAACAGATAATCAATTTTGGAAAGATAGAGCGGAAGGAAAAATAATTGTTCCTGATAAATATATGAGTAATGAAGATAAAAGTAAATGGCTTAGGGCTCAAAGATTTATAAAATACTTTAATAATATTTCGTTTGAAGAAGCTACAGAAATAAACAAAAAATATATAGATTTTTTAAGCAAAAACGTTGTTCCAATAAAAAATTCTCAAGAAATTTTGAAATATTTATATGAAAAACAATATGAAATATATATTGTAACTAATAGTCCAGAGAAAGTTGTAAATGACAAACTTAGTAAGATAAATGCACAAAAATATATTAAAGATACATTTTCGGCAGACGAGGCAGGACATATGAAGCCACATAAACATTTTTTTAAAACATTCTTTCAAAAAATAGGAACTTATAAAAAAGAACATATGCTCATTATTGGAGATGAACTAGATAAAGATATATTAGGTGGAATACAAAATGGAATTGATTCATGTTGGGTTAATATTAAAAAGATAGAAAATAATACAGATATTAAAGCAAATTATGAAATTAATGATTTAATAGAATTAAAAAATATTTTATAGTAGAAAAAGTCTTACAACATATAAAGCACCATACTAATTAAATATACCAAAGAGTGCAAAATAGAAGGATTTAAAAGTTGACAAAACTATTTTAAAATGATAAAATATTTCCAATTTAACGATAGAGGTTGCGATATTTATAAGTATGACTGTTTAAAGGTATAGGAACTTATATAGTCAAAAAGGAAATATCGCCGAAGAGTATATGTATCCTAAACATGTATTTCTGGGGTATTGCAGAATATGCAATAAACTGTCACTTACAAAATAGTGGAGAGCTATCAATTATATATGATAATGTCATATATTATTATGATATATTTTTTTATTGTGTAAGTGAGTATTAATTATGAATATTCACTTTTTGTTTTATATAACACTTATGTAGAATGCTCTTTTAGTAAATAATCGTTAAAACTATAAATCGAAAGGAAGAGTACTATGAACAAAAAAGAACAAGAAAATTATTACAATGAATTATTAAAAAAATATGGAAGTCCTTTATATATTTATAAGGAAAGCATATTAAGAGAACGTTGCCAAAAGATATTAGATTTCAAAAATAATATCGAAAAAAATCTAAACGGAGTAAAGGTAAGCATGCATTATTCTACAAAAGCAAATAATAATCCTGCTATTTTAAAAATTGTAAAAGAATATGGGCTAGGCGTAGATTGTATGTCATTATTCGAATTATATATAAATAAAAAATGTGGTTTTGAAAAAGATAATATCCTATATGTATGCAATAATATTGATGAAGCAGAAATGAGAGCTGTATATGATGCAAATGTATTAATATGCTTAGACTCGATATCTCAAATAGAAACTTGGGGAAAAAATTTTCCAAATACAAATATAATGGTTAGAATAAATCCTGGTGTAGAAGGAGTTGGACACAGTAAAAAAGTTATAACTTCTGGAAAAGAAACAAAATTTGGTATAACAGAAACCAATTTTAATTTAATGTTTGATATTGCAAAAAATTATGGCTTAAATATAATTGGTATTCATCAACACCTAGGAAGTCTATTCTTAAATGATAAAATTGACAATTATATTAGTGGAGTTAAGAAATGTTTAGACTTAGTAAATAAATATACTGATTTTAATAATGTTGAAATTGTAGATGTAGGTGGAGGATTTGGCGTCCCATATAAAGGTGAAGAAAATCTTGATTTTTCAATTTTAGAAAAAAGTTTAACTAAAGTTTTAAAAAATTTTGCAAAAGAACACACTTCCTTAAAAGAATTAAAATTTGAACCAGGAAGATATATTCCATGTGAATCTGGCTTTTTACTTGGAAGAGTAAATGCTGTAAAATGTGAAAACAATACATATTGGATTGGTACAGATATTGGAATGAACCAACTTGTAAGACCATCAATGTATGATGCTTATCACGAAATTGAAATAATAGGAAAAAATACTTCAATGGAAGTTGAAGCAAATATTTGTGGAAATATATGCGAAAGTGGAGACATATTAGCCAAAAATAGAAAAATAAAAATTCCAGTTATAGGAAACATTGTAGTAGTACATAATGTTGGAGCATATGGATATTCAATGGCTTCAAATTATACAGGAAGGTTAAGGCCAGCAGAAGTTATGATTAAAAATAATCAAGATAAATTGATTAGAAAACGCGAGACAATTGAATATATCGAAAGTAATATTGTTTGGGAGTAAAATGGAGGTATAAGCATGAATAAAATAAAAATAGGTATCTGTGGATATGGAAATTTAGGAAGAGCTGTAGAATCAGAAATTACAAAGAATAATGATATGGAATTAGTGGCAGTTTTTACAAGACGTGAACCAAGTAGTTTAAAAATTGCCTCAAATGTTCCAGTTGATAATATTTCTAATGTTAAAAAATGGACTGATAAAATAGACATAATGATTATGTGTGGAGGGTCAAGTACTGATTTACCTGTACAAGTACCAGAAATGTGCAAATTATTCAATACAGTTGATAGTTTTGATACACATGCAAAAATTCCAGAATATTTTGATAAAGTTAATAAAATTGCAAAAGAAAATAACCATACATCAACAATTTCAGTTGGATGGGATCCTGGCATGTTTTCTGTAATGAGATTATATGCAAATTCAATTTTACATGATAATAGCACATATACTTTTTGGGGTAAGGGTGTAAGCCAAGGCCATAGTGATGCAATAAGGAGAATAGAAGGAGTTAAAGATGCAAAGCAATATACTATTCCTGTTGAAAGTGCTATAGAGAGAATTAGAAATGGCGAAAATCCCGAACTTTCAACAAGAGAAAAGCACACTAGAGAGTGTTTTGTTGTTGCAGAAGAAGGAGCAGATAAAGATAGAATTGAATCTGAAATCAAAAACATGCCAAACTATTTTGCAGATTACAATACAACAGTTCATTTTATAAGTGAAGAAGAATTAAAAAGAGAACATAGCCAAATGCCACATGGAGGATTTGTTTTATCAAGTGGTACAACAGGTAATGGAAATAAGCACATTATCGAATATTCATTAAAGCTACAATCAAATCCAGAATTTACTGGAAGTGTTTTACTTGCAATTGCAAGGGCTACTTATAGAATGAATAATGAAGGAATGTTTGGAGCTAAAACAATTTTTGATATTCCACCAATCTATATGTCAAATCTTAATCCAGATGAAATAAGAAAGAATTTATTATAAACATTAGATATTCACTCATATATAAGGCTTTGGAAGGATGAAATAAATGGAAAATAAATTAATTTTTGAAAAAGTAACCGAAAACAAAAACTTAGTTGCTGAAACAACATATAATTTTATTTTAAGCAACTTTTCAAAAGAAGAAAAAGATAATATTCTGGTTGCAAAAATTAATCCAGATTATATGGACGGAACTAAACTTTGTGAACATTATAATATAGATATTAAAATGGGAGCTAATTGCCTAATATGTGAATGCAAAAGAGGAGATAATAAAAACTATGCTGCATTATTGGTTCCAACAGGCTATAGATATAATATGTCATCAACAGTAAGAAAATATACAAATTCAAGAATGGTATCAGTAGCTCCATTAGAATTTGTGTTGGAAAAAACAAAAATGGAATATGGAAGTATAAATCCAATAGGATTACCAACTGATTGGAAACTTTTTATTGATCCTAAGGTAATGGAAGTTGAAAGAATTATATGTGGTAGCGGATTACAGAGCTCCAAACTATCTCTACCAAGTAAATACTTATTAAAAATTAAAAATGCTGAAATATTAGAGAATTTAGCCAAAGAATACTAAAATAGGGAGAAATTTTATATGACTGATTTAATTATAAATAGAAGAAGTACTAGAAAATATTTAGATAAGGATATTGATGATAGTATAATAAAACAAATTATAGATTGCGGAAGGAATGCACCTTTTGGTGGAAAACCAGTACCTATGTGCCAGGTAACAGAATATATTATAATTAAGGAAAAAGAAATTAAAAATAAGCTAGCTTTAAATTATGAAGATAGACAATTTATAAAAAAAGCTCCTGTAATAATTGCTATTCTTGCAAATAAAAATAATGACCCAAAATATAAAGAATATATATTAAGTTCTGGATTAGCAATTGAAAATATGATAATCGGAGCACAAAGTTTAGGATTGGGGACCTGCATTTTAAGCTGTTTTATTAATTATGAAAAACATGAAGAAGACAAAAATATATTAAGAGACGTTTTAAAATTACCAAATAATATTGAATTGATAGCTTTATTAACTTTAGGATATAAAGATGAAAGTGAGACAATTGTCGAAAAAAAATTAAGAGAATATAATGACGTTGTTAATTTTAATACGTATTCTATGAAAGATAAAAAGTAGAGAATATACATAGAGATGAAAGGAATAAAATAAATAAGATTTATAAAATATTTAAGACTGATAGTTAGTTGTAATTATCAGTTTTTTACTATATAATGGGGAAAAATCAAAATATTAATAAGGTAAGAGGATGATTAAAAAAATTAATAAAATTAATTTTATATATAAGGGTAAATTAGAATTTGATAATGATATAAAAAATAAAGTAGTACATTATTGGAACAAATTACAACAGGAAACAAAACTTTTAAAAGAAGAAAATATATTAGTAGTTGATAATTTAATTACTAATGGAAATGATTTTGAAGTTGAGCTAAAAGAAACTACTTTCTCAAATTATATGTATGCCAAAGACAAAAAAATCGGAGATATAAGAGTTATGTTTTCTGGAACATATATATTAACAGCTGATGAATATGTAGTATGTGTGTTAAACAATTACTACGAAAATGAATTGAAATTTGAAACTCTTAACTTGGTTGGCGGAATGGCGAATGCAGATGACATAGTTAATGGAGAGTATATTAGTCAAAAATGTTTAAAAAGAGAGTTTAAGGAAGAACTTGGTTTTGATATAGAAGGTGATAATTGGAAAATACAGTTAAAATATTTAAAATTTCCTTCTGAAGGTGAAAATCCACTGAATTATCCCATTGGAACTATTTATGAAATAAAAACAACATATACAAAAGAACAAATACAAAAAATGTTCGATAAACAACAACATGATAAAGAAGTAGAAAGTTTGGTATTTTTTTCAAAAGATAATTATGAGGATATATCAAAAAATGAACATAAGAAAAAATATATGTCTGAATTATGGAAGTATATTTTTAAATGATGAAAATATCAAAAATTAACCAATCATTTACATTTAGAGGAGTTAATAAAAATGGAAATAAAAAAAGCTAAAAAAGAAGATTGTGAGAGTGTATATTGTTTAGTATCTATTTTAAAAGAAAATCTTAATTATAATAAATTTAAAAATTCTTTTGATAATAATCTTTGCAAAGATGATGTTTTCTATTATATATTATGGGAGAACTATAATCCAATTGGTTTTATTAGTGTAGTTATAAATTATCAATTGCATCACGCAGAAAAAGTTGCAACTATTGAAGAATTAGTCATTAATAAACAATATCAAGGAAAAAACTATGGAACAATGTTACTAAATTATGGTGTACAATTAGCCAAAAATCAAAAATGTGATGTTATTGAGTTGACAAGCAATTTTACTAGAGAAAATTCTCATAGATTCTATGAAAAAAACGGTTTTAGAAAATCAGGTTATAAATTTAAAATGAATTTGAATTCTTAATATAAATATACAAGAATAGGGGAAAGGTGACGAATTTGCAAAAACAAAGAATGAATGCTATAGATAGAACATTATATAAAATGAGAGGAAATTGTCAATGAAAGATGTATTAGTTGAGAACTTTATTAGAATATCAAGAATTCCTAGAATGTCTGGAGATGAAAAACAGATATCTGATTTTTTTGTTAATATTGCTAAAAACAACAAGTTATATTATTTTCAAGATGAAAATAATAATGTTTTAATTAGAAAAAAAGGAAATATAGATAGTGATTCAATTGCATTTCAAGCACATCTTGATATGGTATGCGTTAAAGCTAAAAATAGCTCACATGATTTTAAATTAGATGGAATAGATGTAATTGTTGATGGCGATACAGTAACTGCTAAAGATACATCTTTAGGTGCAGATCAAGGTGTCGGTTTAGCAATAATGCTTACTCTATTAGAAGATACTACACTAAAACATCCTGATTTAGAATTTCTTTTTACAGTCGAAGAAGAAACTACATTTAAAGGAGTTGTGACTTTTCCATATGATAAAGTACAAAGTAAAAAAATCATTAATTTAGATTACTGTAGAGATGATAGTGTTGTAATTGGTTCTACAGGAGATATCTTAAATGAATATAAATTTAAATCTAATTTAGTAAAATGTAATTTTCCGTCTTACAGAATTACAATTGATAGATTTCCAGGAGGCAATTCAGGAGACAATATTGAGTTATCAACCAATAACGCTATTACAACTATGGCAAGAATTTTAGAAGGAAAAGAAATATGCTTACGAAGTATAAATGGAGGTACTTTCGAAAATGATTTGGCAACTAGTTGTGAAGTTATTTTACAAACAGAACTTGATGTCTATGAATTGTTACGTGGGCAAAATGCAAAAATAGAAAGAATAAATACTAACTATTCTTTTTCTAAAGAAGATTCTAAAAAAATAATAGATGAAATTATAAATCTTAAATGCGGATATATTTCTAATAATAATGCTTCAGGAAATATAGGTATAATTAAAACAATTGATAATGAAATTAAAATTTATTATATATTTAGAAGTATTGATGAAAATGAGCTCGAAACGATTAATAATGAAACTATTAAATTGGGAAATAATTTTAAGGTTGATAAAATATATACTGACTCTATATGGCATCCTAACATTCACTCCAAGTTACTTAAAGAATATAGAGAAACTTATCATAATGAATACAATGAATATCCAAAAGAAGTTATTGGTCAAGGAGGTATGGAGTGTTCATCTATAATAAAAAGATTGCCCGATATAGATATTATTTCTATTGGAGCTAATATGGAAAAATTTCATACTATTAACGAAATTACATATATTAGTTCTTGGACTAAAATATATGACTTATTAATTAAATTATTGAATAATTAAATTTACATTTTTGAAAGTAGGGGACTAAAATCTTAAAAATTGCAATTTTTTTGTTATTTTAAGAAAAATTAAAAATATCCGTAAATTTTATAAATTTAAAAAATTCTAAGGAAATAAAAATCAATGAAAGAAATTTATAAAAGAAAAACTTAAAAACAAAAATAAATTGTATAATTTGCAAAAAGATAAACATTTAAAAATTTATAGAAATCTATGTGAGGGAGGTAAGAAGATACAATATAGATTAACCTATTTTCTGATATATAACATTGCACAAAATCAAAGTAGTCGCTCGTTTTCGTGTGTTTTTTGACAATAATATATAAATTATGATATATTATATTTAAATAAAAAAAGAATGGAATGAAATGTATATGAAAATATTAAAAAAATCTAGTCAAGAAGTAAAAAAGGAAGATGCTCATGGTGGAAGTGGTAGTAGAAAGTTATATATATCAGATAATGAATTTAGCACAATTCAAGGAATGACTTATGGATGGTTACCAGTAGGAAACAAATATGAATGGCATCAACATGAAAATATAGACGAAATAATGTATGTAATCAAAGGAAATGGAATTGTAAAAGATGAAGATGGGGAATATCCATATAATCCAGGTGATATATTTATGTACCCAGCTAATGTATTTCATGAAATATATAATAATGGAAATATCGAATCAGAATATATTTTTGTAAGAATACATAATACTAAATAAAAACGGTAAGTATAATATATGAGTTTGACAATTAAGCATAAAAATTGTTGCTTAGGAATTTCTTCCTGAGCATTTTTTAGTATAGGAGAGGCAGAGGGATATGGATCAAAAGTAGAATAAAAAGAAATATATAACGTTGCGCAAAATAAAAGTTTTGTGCAAATAGGAATAGG
>CAMYZH010000038.1 GCA_947303785.1 uncultured Clostridium sp. | reverse complement strand
TTTGCCGACATAAACGATACAGATAGATCTAAGAATAACATAAAAAAAGTGAATCATGAGATTCACTTTTTTTATCCTAGCAATTTAACTTCCACATTATTCATTTTATATTTACCATTTTCATCTGTCACAAATTCAACCAATGATTTATCTAATTTTGTTGTATTTTGACTTAAATCCTGCGTAAAGTACACTTTCATATTTGCAATTGTTAATTGTTTTGTAATCATAACTTTAAACGCTTCAATCATATGTTTATCATCTTCGCACACTAAAATTAATTGTGGAGCTTTTTCATATCCAGAATCAAATTGAACAAAATTTTCATAAAAGTCTTTATATAATCTCATTCTATCTTCAAAAGCTTTTTCCCAATCTTCTTCTCTTCTAACAGCCTCAAAAATGAAATTAACTGAAATTCCACGCTTTGTTAATTTAACACCAGCATTTGCTTTTAGTATTTTTCCCATCTTTTTGGCTGTAATAGCAGGTTTTACAGTGTACGAGTCAAAAGCAGCAACTTTTCTCATATATGCTATTATTATCTGATTTCCAGCTAATCTTTTCTTTATCATCGATACTGGCTTTGTATTATCAGTAGGTTGCCATTTACATTCTATATTTCTAGAATTTAGTAAATATTTTCCCATTTTTTCTAAGCAGTAAACTCTATATATACATTTTCCATCTTCACTAGAAAAATAATATCTGGTTAATACTTTTGTTTTAATTAATTGTTCTAATTTATTATTTAATTTATCTTGTGATTTTATATCAATATTTCTATGAACTAATACTTGATATATCTGCCTTGATGTCATGAATTCAAATTCATTGACTAATTCCAATATTTTAAAATGAATTTCTGTAATATGTCCTAAATTTATTCTATGAATAATCTGATTTATTGAGACATATCCATCCTTTCCATCAAAAGTTTTAATTTCTCCTTCTTTCATCGCAAAGGGCGATACTGTTGTTTTGATTTGCTCATCTTCTACCATTTTTTTAATACCTCCACTAAATTATTATTTTTGGATTTTTTATTCAAAGTTCTTTTATAAAAAAACCTTGATTTATGATTTACATAGAAATCTATGAAACTATTAACAATTTTATTTTTTTCTTGTCTTTTACTATTTTCTTGATATAAACATCTACTTGTTGTCCATACTTATAACCATCTTTATATTCTGCTAAACCTACTAAATTTGGTTTTAGTTCAATAAAAATACCATTCCCTTGTTTTTCAGTTTCTTTTACAATGCCTTTAACCTTTTCTCCTTCTTGATATGAAACAATATTATCTTCCCAGGTTCCAAGTAATTCCTTGTGTGTAAGTTCAATTCGGTTTAAATCTTTGTCAACAGATTTTATCATAACTTTAATATTTTGTCCAATTTTAAATCTTTCTTCTGGTGATTTAATTCTTGAAACAGAAATATCTTCTATATGAAGCAGACCTACAACACCATTTTCTACTTCAACAAATGCACCAAATGGCTTTATGTTTTTTACTGTTCCATTTAGTACTTCCCCCTCATGTGCACCATTTTGAATCCAATCAATCTTTTCTTGACTCAATTGGCCTTTTCTTTCGTTACTAAAATTCATATTAAAAATCCTCTTCTTTCGTAATTTTATATTTATTTTTTTATTAACATTTCTACTTCACTTTTACTCAAGAATCTCCATTTTCCTATTGGCAATCCTTCAAGTGTAATTGAACCAATTTTGCTTCTATGTAATGCTAAAACTTTTTTTCCTATTGCTTCACACATTCTGCGAACTTCTCTATTTTTTCCTTCATGTATTATTATTTCTAGTCTTGTTTTGTCATTTTCTATATCTTCCATTATACGCTTTACTTTAGCAGGGCTAGTCTTAAAGCCATCATCTAATACAACACCTTCTCTAAGCATAGTAATTTCTTGATCTGAAACTTTTCCTTTTAATGTAATAGTATATGTTTTTGTTATTTCATTTTTGGGATGTGTTACTTTATAAACAAAATCTCCATCATTTGTAAGAATTAAAGCACCTGATGTATACATATCTAGCCTTCCTACAGGAACTATTCTTTCTTTAACCTTAACTAAATCTGTAACTTTGTCTCTTCCAAATTGTTCTTTTGCTGTTGTCACATATCCTATAGGCTTATTTAATAAAACATATACTTTTTCTTCTTGCTGTTTTACTTCTTTTCCGTTAAAAGTAATTCTATCTTTTTCTATATTAATTTTTGTTCCAAGTTCTGTAACTATTTTTCCATTAACAGCAACTTTTCCTTGCAATATTAACTCTTCACATTTACGTCTTGATGCTATTCCACTATTGGCTAAAAATTTTTGTATTCTTTCTTCCATTTTACTATATACTCTCTAATTTTTCTAATACTTTTTTAAAATATTCTGGCAAATCTGCACAGTATTCAACTTCTTTTTCTGTTGATGGGTGTTTAAATTTAATCTTATATGCGTGTAACATTTGGCCTTCAACTCCAAATGGGTTTTTTCCATTTGAATATGTATAATCTCCAACAATTGGGTATCCAATCTGAGATAGATGAACTCTAATCTGATGTGTTCTTCCTGTTTCAATTACTAATTCTAAGTATGTATATCCATTATACCTTTTTAATACTTTAAAATGTGTAATAGCTTCTTTTCCATCTTTATCTACAGCCATTTTCTTTCTATCACTTTTACTTCTAGAAATCGGCATATTTATAGTTGCTTCATTTTCTTTTACAACTCCACGAACTAATGCTAAATATGTTTTTTTAGTCTGCCTATTTTTAATCTGTTTGCTGATATTTAAATGAGATTTATCATTTTTAGCAACTATAATAATTCCAGAAGTATCTTTATCTATTCTATGTACGATTCCTGGTCTTATCTCTCCACCTATACCTGAAAGAGAATCTTTACATCTGGCAAGAATAGCATTAGCTAAAGTTCCATCTGGATTACCATTTCCGGGATGTACAACCATTCCTTTTTCTTTATTTATAATTATAATATCATCATCTTCATAAATAACATTTAATGGTATATTTTCTGGTTTTAGTTTTGTCTCTTTTGGTGGATCAAGTTCTAATGTAATTTTATCATTAATTTTAACTTTATATGAAGCTTTTTCTTTTTTTCCATTTACAAAAACTTTTTCTTCATCTATTAATTTTTGAATCATCATTCTAGAAATATCTTTATCTATTTGAGCTATAGCTTTATCAAGCCTAATCCCTTCATTTTTTATTATATACTCTTTTTTCAAAATAAATCCTTTCAATTATTTATATAAAACTCTTTATTCATTTTCTATGATTCGTTCATAAACTAAAAATCTGCTATCTCTCTCTTCTTCCTCAGTTAAAGGATATAGTTTAATATAATCAGAATCATTTTTAAGCTTTTTACTTAAATTTGAATCAGAATATGTAATTACATGTGTTACCCCATATTTTTCAAATACTTTTTCATAATTTGTATTACCTGTTGCAACATTTTGAACATCCATAAAAATATCTTGTCCATCTTTTGGATTTCCTGTTTTCGTATTATATTGAGGTGTATATAAATCACATCTTGAATCAATCATAACTGGAATTCCTTGATATATTAAATAACTTCCATAATTATATTCATTAAATAGATGTATGTTTTTATAATCTAAATTCTCTTTTATCCATTTTGCAGCATATACAGGATAATCATTATTATCATAATAGCTTTCATTTATTTTTGGTTTAAAGTTCATTATAGCAATCAATATTACTGCAGTTGATAATATTACTTTTACAAAAAAATTATTAATAAATGTAATTAGCTTGTCTTCTAATTCTGGAGAATATCTTTCAAATATATCTGCAAATAGTTTTACAAGTATTGGTGTACAAATTACTAAAAACATTGAAACTTGTCTTCTTGCATTTAATGCTAAATGTAAAATTCCTAAATAATAACATAAATGTTTTAAATCTATTTTTATATCTATAAATGTTAGTAATATATTAAATAGCAAGAAAAATGCAACAAAATCCATATTAAATGATAAGTCTAATGGTAAATGTTCATTAATTACTTGCATAGTATTTCCAGTTACAGTTTTAAAAAGATATGTGTATGGAGTTGTAATTCCTGTTGGAGTAAGAGCTCCAGTTAAAATGCAAATAATCATTACAATAATTAGTTTCTTCGTATTTTCATTTCTAGTAACTCTTATTTTATACGGATTATTTCTAAGTTCTTCTCTTTTGTTTTGATTTTGTATAATTTTTTCTTCTAATTTTTTTATTCTTTCTTCATATTGTTCTTTTTTCCATATTTTTTCTAATTTGATTTTTATTTTTAGTATTATATCAATTGTTATGATATTTTTAGAAATAAAATATTCAAAAATGTATGGAATAAATAATACGAAGAAAAATGGCCAAACTGCCATATGTAAATTAACTATGGCAAGTGATATTATTACTAATATCACAGCATTTTTCTTGTTTGCATTTTCTAAAAATTTTTCTATAAAATAAATTGTTAATATCATTAATGAAAATGTTACTAATTGCGCTCTAGCTGCTAAATATGGCTTCATTAAATTCATCGAAATCATGGTTATTATTAGCGAAATTGGTGCATTTTTAGATATTTTATTTGATGTTAAATATATACAAATTCCAAGAATTGCAGTAAAAAACATTGTTGAGGCATAGATTCCTGCCATTCCTCCAATATTATAAATTGTATAAATAATTAAATCATATAGCCAGTGTGGGAATGTATATGGTAGCTCATGCCACGAAAATGGATCATCTCTAAGGTTTCCTATTCCGTTTTGTGAAATATACTCTCCAACTTTGATTGTATAAAATGTATCGTTTTGTAAATATTTAGGAGCAATAGAAATACAAAATACAATTATAAGAAATATTGCTATTATATGAAACTTAAATCTATTTTTGTGAGTTATGTCTTCCAATATTATTTTTCCTTTCCTACATCTTGAATTTAAACTTCAAATTCTGCATATACAGCACAGTGATCTGAATATTTTGTTAAAATAGTTTTGCTATTTAGAAGCTTTATGTTTTTCGAATAAAAAATTGTGTCAATACAACCACTTCCATTATCTGCAAACCATGTATCTTCATTATTATCTATTCTATTAAGTAATTTACCTAACATATCATATTCTTCATATGTCTCAGCTTTTGAAAAAGAGTATTTATGATTTCCGATTTTTTCAATGCCTACATTAAAATCTCCACCAACTATAATTATTTCACTCTCATCTATTTTTTCTAATATGCTTATCAATTCCTCTATAGCTAGCTTTCTTTCAGCATAATTTGTAGGTAAATGAACTGAAAAAAGGTTTAGTTTAGTTGTTCCAAATGAAATTTTGTTACAAAGAATTCCTCGTTGCTCGTTTTTTGGATTTAATAGGGGCATTAAATAATTTGTGGAATATTCTATTGGAAATCTAGAAAGTATTCCATCACCATAATACCCATTTTTATATTTTATATTAATTCCCATAGTTCTATATGGTAGTTCAACATTTTTTGAAAATGTATAAATTTGATTTTCGCAATAAACTCTTTGGGTGTACATATCAATTTCTTGAAGAAATAATATATCTGGTTTAAATTTTTTTATGTATTTAGCTTGTCTTTCTACATCTATTATTCCATCATTTCCTTCACCATGACACATATTAAAAGTTATTGTTTTTAAAATCACAATTATCACCTTCTCTTTAGATGAAATTATATCAAAGTATATTTATAAATACAATCACTAAAATAAAAAAATGAACCTTCTTTATCAAACTTTAATAAAGAAGGTTTATTACAAAATTCATATTTTTTATTATCCAACAATTTGATTTGTAGCTTCACTATTTTCTTCATTTTTATCTACAATTTCCATGCTTGAAATTGAAACTTCATATGCAACTCTTATTTCTGATGTTCCATCTTCAAATTTTTTCTCATATTTTCTACTTTGAACTCTTCCTACTATTTTAAGTTCAGTTCCAACTTCCATGTTTTGACAGAATCTTGCATTTCTTCCCCAAGCTATACAAGGTATATAATCAGATTTGTTATATGCTCTATTAACTGCTAATAATAAATCTGAAATTTCTCTATCAAATGGTGTTTGTCTATAAATAGGCTTTTTGCAAACATATCCTGATAATGTAACTTCATTTGTTACAACATCTTGATTTTCTTCTTCTCCGTTTTCATCAATTTCGGTAATATCTTTTGCAAATACTGTTAATATTAATTTGTTTTTCTCATTTTGATAGCTATTATAAGATCTAAATTGACCTTCAACAGATAGTTTTTTTCCAATTTCTAAATTGAAATTTGTTAATAATCTTTCTGAAACAGTAATAGGTATAATATCAACTGCTTTACTTAATCTAGGTACTTCTAGATCAAATATGTAAAATTTTTCTCCATAAATCTCATGACTATAGACTTTTTCGCTTGTAACCTTTCCAACTAATACCAGATGGTTATTTTCTAATAAATTTGTAACCACTTATTTTCCTCCTTATTTTTTTATCTAAAGTGTTTTTATATATGTTTTATTATTGTTAACTATTAAAATTTTCTTACGGAACAACATCATTATAGCATATTTTTCCATCTTTGTCTACATAATAACTTTATTTTTTATCAATAAATTTAATATATTTAATGAAATTTCATCATATATACTGTTTTTTTCTAGTTTTCTTATAATTTTTATTTCTTGTATTTCAATACTATTTCCTGTTAAACTTTCAAGTTTTCTTTGTATTCCAAGTATTATTTCATCATTTTCATTGCTTATAACTGTTATTGTTGATTTACTGTTAAATCCATATGTTATAACATAATTATTGTCTGTTATGTTTAGTAATTCACTATTAGATTTTATGTCAGTATTGATGATTAGATATTTACATTTACTGATTATTTGACTTATTATTTTTGTTTTGGCTATTTCTTCGAAAATAATCAATATATCAAATCTAACATTTTTTACATTTTCAATATTTTTCTCACAAATAATTATTATGTTTTCATTATTTATTTTCATTTTCTTAAGATTTTCTTTTGTTTTAATAATATTATTATTTTTGGTTATTATTCCTATTACTTTCATATCGTCTCCTAACTTCTCTTTTATTATATGTATATATATTCACATTTTTACCTATTTTTCATAATATATACTAAGCATTAGCTTAAAAAATAATAAGGAATGATATTATGGAAACAGAAAAAGATGTATGCCCAATAATTAATGTAGATGGTTTTATTGAAAAGGGAAAACAGTTTGACTTAGAGATCGTAGTTCCTGAAGATGATAGGAATGTAATTTATGGTGTTTTAAAAAATAGACATGGTGACCCTATTAAAGATGCTGTTGTAAAATTGATTGAGGTTTCTTTTGAATATGGAAAAAAGGAAAAAAGACCAGTTTCTCATACATTTACTGATAAAGACGGTGAATTTGTTTTTGGTCCTCTTTGTCCTGATAGATCTTATGAAATTCAAATTTGGGTAGATAAGGTAAAACATGTTAAAATCTGTAAAGAATGTTCTATTGAAAAGAAAAATTGCTTAAAGGGTCTAAAGGTGGACTCTTGTAATAAAGAGGATGATTTTAAACCAGATTTTTCACATCCGTGTAAAAAATAAGTATTCCCCAGCTAAGCTGGGGGTATTTATTTTGGTCTTATTAAACGCAAAGCAGGCTGCCGATTGCTCGGCAGCCTGCCCGCATACAGATTAAAAAATGATCTTAGGCTCTTCTTTAAAGACGTCTACGTTCATTGTCGAAAACTCCTCTTTCCACTCCTTTTCGAGGTTGGTTCCTTTCAGGAAGATTATTCTTCCCTCATTTGTGACCAGCTCTGCCTTTTCGGGCGAAATTCCATTTTCAGCAAGCGTTGCCATTTTAACAAAGGTTGTTAATACTTTTTCCGTGTCACGCCGCTCTGAAAAAATGAAATACGTGTTGCCATTGTTGCCATTTGAAATTTTTTTTGCTTCGTCAAACGTCATTTTTTAATCTCCTTTCTTTTTTGGGACAAGAGCCCCAATTTTTTATGTCGGTTGACCTTTTTATTATACTTTATTTTACATAAAATGTCAAATTAGATAAATTATAGTATTCTCTTTCACTTAAAGTTCTTCACACATTTACTGATAAAGAACGTGATTTTTTTTCACATCCGTGTAAAAAATAAAATTCAGGGGCTTTGTGGCCTCTGAATTAAAATTATATAATTCCGATTCTTTTAGCTATATGTTTTCCTTTTTTCATAATTTTATTCATCTGTTTTTTATCAACCTCTTTGTAAATAATTACCGCAGCTAAAGTCGCCATTGAGCCGATTACTGTTCCTTTTATTAAATTCATAATTTACCTCCTATTTATTATTTCTCTTTTTATTTTTTACTTTATTTTCATTCTTATACGACACATATATTTGATAAATTTGAAAAATTGCTATAAAAAGTAAAAAACCACCAAATATTTTTCTCAAATATCTAATATTTAGTTTATTTGCAAGTAAACTTCCAATAATTGCACCAACAATTCCAAAAATGATGATTTTTTTTGAAGTTTTCCAATTGATTATTTTATTTTTTGAATTAATAATAATTGAAACTATTGATGTTGGTATAAAAAATATTAAATTTGTCGCTTGAGCCGTATGTTGTGATATTCTCGAAAACATAGTTAATAAGAGGATTAAGATTGTTCCTCCTCCCATTCCTAAACTGCTTATTATTCCAGAAATAATTCCAAATAAAATTTCCATTAAAAAAATACCATTCTAATTGCTGCATAAATTAAGAATATTGAGAACATACCATTTAAAATTTGATTATTAATCTTTTTAAGTAGGCAAGATCCAATTATTGCACCTATTATTCCTCCTATTGCACTTTTAATTCCAATTTTCCAATCTAAGTTTTTGTAATTCATATAAATTAAAAAACTAATAGTTACTAGTGGTAAAATGCATAATATTGATGTTGCTCTAGATTCTTTCTCATTTAATTTATTAATATAAGTGAAAGCTGGAACTAATATTAATCCTCCTCCTGCTCCAAAAAATCCACTTATAAATCCAGCAAATGCTCCAATAAAAATATCTAACATATTTTTATTTTTAGCAACTATTGTGTATTTATGCAAAATAAAAGATAAGATTTTTTTTTTGAAATCTTATCTTTTTGGTTTTATCATTTTCAAATATTTTTTATAAAATATTTTTATCTGTAATTGTTTCATCTGGAATATAATATTTTGTTCCTACCATTTTGTCAGGAAGATATTGTTGTTCTACCCAATGGCCTGGATAATCATGTGGATATTTATATCCTTGTCCATATCCAAAATCTTTCATTCCTTCTGCTGGTGCATTTCTTATGTGCATTGGAATTGTTCCTGTGTCTTTGTTTGCCACATCTCCTAATGCTTTGTCTATTGCTAGATAACTTGCATTAGATTTTTTTGATTTTGCAATATATACTGCCGCTTCTGCAAGGATTATTCTGGCTTCTGGCATTCCGACCATAGAAACTGCTTGCATAGCTGATGTTGCTATTACTAATGCATTTGGATTTGCAAGGCCTACATCTTCTGATGATGATATTACTAGTCTTCTTGCTAAAAACATTGGATCTTCTCCTGCATCTAAGGCTCTTGCTAAATAAAAAATTGCAGCATCAGGGTCACTTCCTCTTAGTGATTTTATCATTGCACTGATGTTATCATAGTGGCTATCTCCATCTTTGTCAAACATTGATTTTTTCTTGTTAAAACTTTCAGCTGCAATTTCATCTGTTATTTCTATTACACCTTTTTCATTCATTTTTGTTGTAAGAACTGCAATTTCTAGGCCATTTAGTGCTGTTCTAACATCTCCACCTGATATTTCAGCAATTCTATCTATTGTGTCTTCTGATATTTTTATATTATAATTTCCAAGTCCTTCTGGAGATTTTAATGCATTTTTTATAACTTTGATGATATCACTTTTCTTTAATGGTTCTAATTTTATAACCATTGATCTTGATATTAGAGCTTTGTTTACCTCAAAATATGGATTTTCAGTTGTTGCTCCAATTAAAATAACTGTACCATCTTCTACAAATGGTAGAAGCGCATCTTGTTGTAATTTGTTGAATCTGTGAATTTCATCAATAAATAAAATGCATTTTCCTGTAGGATTCATAAGTAAATTACTGGCCTCTGTTACTGCTGACTTAATTTCTGATACTCCTGATGTAACTGCATTTAATCTTTTAAATTGATATTTTGTGGTTTGGCTAATTACTTTTGCAAGTGATGTTTTCCCACATCCTGGAGGCCCCCATAAGATTATACTTGATAATCTATCTGCTTTAATTGTTCTATATAATAATTTATCTTTTCCTACAATATGTTCTTGTCCAACAAATTCCTCTAATGTTTTTGGTCTCATTCTGTAGGCAAGTGGTTTATTTTCATCCATATTAGATTCCATTCCTTTTTTATGATTTTATTCTTTTATTTTTTAGCCTATCTTGCAAGTTTTTTTAGTGCTGCTTTAATTATATCTTCTGTTGATAGACCATTTAAGTCTAACTTATCTAATGCTTTAGTTATTTCTCCTTTATTATATCCTAATATTTGTAGTGCTTGAATTGCTTCATCAGTATTTTCATTGTTTATTACTTTTTCTTCAATTTCTTGATCTTTAACTATTGCATCTTCTGTTTTTAATTTATCTTTTAGTTCTAAGACTATTCTTTGTGCTGACTTACTTCCTACACCAGGAATTTTTGTTAGAGTTTTTATGTCATTAGAAATAATTGCTATTGCAAATTGTGATGGTGTAATACTTGAAAGCATTGTGATTGCGGTTTTTGCACCTATGCCACTTACTTGTATTAATAATTCAAACATTTTTAATTCTTCATTACTTAAAAAACCATATAAGCTTATATTATCTTCTCTTACATGATAATGAGTATAAACTTTAACTACCTCTCCAAGATCACCTAATTTTGACATCGATTGTTCAGATAAATAAATTCTGTATCCAATTCCTCCAACATCAATAACTATTGATTCTTTTGTTTTTTCTTCTAAAGTACCTTTTATATATGCGTACATATTTTCCTCCATCCAAACAAATTTTCTTCTATTTTATCATAAAAAATATTTTTTGCAAGTGTCAAATGGGACGGGCTTTTTTGACACACTTAAAAAAAGTTATTATTTCTAAATAATAAAATAAAAGTGTGTCAAAAAAGCCCGTCCCATTTGACATTAGAATTCGCAATTATTTGGCGTTCTTGGGAATGGTATTACATCACGAATGTTCTCCATTCCTGTTATATACATAAGTAGTCTTTCAAATCCAAGCCCAAATCCTGAATGTATATTTGAACCATATCTACGTAAATCTAAATACCAATATAATGGTTCTTCGGCAATATTTTTTTCTTTCATTATTTTTCTTAAAACATCATAATTTTCTTCTCTTTGAGATCCACCCATAATTTCTCCAGCTCCTGGAACTTCTAAGTCAACAGCTGCTACAGTTTTTCCGTCTGGATTTAATTTCATGTAATATGACTTGATATCTTTTGGCCAATTTTTAACAAAAACTGGTCCATTAAAATATTCAGTAATATATTTTTCGTGCTCTTTTGCTAAATCTTCACCATAATCTGGTTCAAATTCCCATTTTCTATCCGCTTTTTTTAGTATATCTATTGCTTCTTTGTGATCAATTCTAACAAATGAAGAATTAATCAATTTTGTTAATTTTTCTTTTAATCCCTTTTCTATAAATTGATCACAAAAATCTATTTCTTCAGGACATCTTTCAAGTACTTTTTGAACTATATATTTTAAGCAATCTTCTTCAATATCCATCAATTCATTTAAGTCGCAAAATGAAATCTCAGGTTCAATCATCCAAAACTCATTTGCATGTGTTTTTGTATTAGAATTTTCAGATCTAAGTGTTGGACCAAATGTATAAATCTTTCTAAATGCTGGTGCAAATGTTTCACCATGTAGTTGACCAGATCCTGTAATATACGCTTCTTTTCCGAATAAATCGTTTGAAAAATCTGTATTTCCATTTTCATCTGTTGGAAGTGGTTTTTCTAGGTCTAATGTGGTTAGTTTAAACATTTCAGCTGAACCTTCACAATCAGCGCATGTAATTATCGGTGTATTAACATATACATAACCATTATTTTGGAAATATTCATGTATAGCAAATGCTGCAACACTTCTTATCTTAAAAACTGCATTAAAGGTATTTGTCCTTGGTCTTAAGTGAGCAATTGTTCTAAGATATTCAAATGTATGTCTTTTCTTTTGAAGTGGATAATCCTGGTCACCGACATTAAATATTTCTACTTCAGTTGCCTGCATCTCAAATGCTTGTTTTGCATTTTCTGTTTTTACAAGCTTTCCTTTAACTATTATAGAAGAAGAAATAGTAAGCTTTCTTACATCTTCAAAGTTTGATAATTTATCAGTAAATACAACTTGAAGATTTTTAAAAAATGAACCATCATTAATTTCTATAAAGCCAAATGTTTTTGAATCTCTAAGTGTACGAACCCAACCAGAAATTTCTATTTCTCTTTCTGTATATTTGTCTGTATTTTTATATAAATCACAAATTAAAACTTTCTCACTCATAAAAACCTCCATATTTTTAACTTTATCTATTATATACTATTTTGATAAAAAAACAACTATCTTAAACTTGCATTATACTCTTTTTCTAAACCTTTTATTATTTTATCCATAACTTCATTAATTTCTTCATCTGTAAGTGTTCTATCAGATTTTCCGAAAGTTAATGAAAAGGCTATACTCTTCTTTCCTGGCAATATTCCTGTTCCTTGATATACATCAAATACTTCATAATTTTGTAACATTGAACCACCAAGTTTTTTGATTTTCATACCAATCTCTTGAGCAGGTAAATCTTTATCTACAATTATCGCAATATCATTTTTTATTTCAGGAAATTTTGAAATCTCTTTATATTTCATTTTTCCAACTTTTTTATCTAATAATCTATCTAAATCAATTTCTAAAACATAAACCGCTTCTTTTTCAATATTTGGATGAATCTTTCCAATTATTCCAACTATATCATTATTAACTGAAATTAAAGCAGATTGACCTGGATGTAAT
>CAMYZH010000037.1 GCA_947303785.1 uncultured Clostridium sp. | reverse complement strand
ATAACATTGCACGTCAGATTCTTGGTGAAATGAAAACTAAGATTAAGGATATTAAGGGTGATGTTACTACTGAAATGCAATATAAAATGCTTCAGAAGATGAAGAAAGATCGTGAAAATTCTGTTAAGATTTATTCTGAGGCTTATGAAAAGACTAAGTCTGATGTTGCTAAAACAAATCTTGAAAAAGCTGAATTAGAAATTAAACCTATTGATCTATTTCTTTCAAAGCTTGAGGATGAGATGCCTAAAAAGCTTAATATTGATGAAACTAGAGCTTTTATTAAAGAAATTATTGAAAAGTTTGAAACTAAACCAAATAAAGGTATGGTTATGAAGCAGCTAAAGGAAAATCAAAATATTGATATGTCTATTGCTGCTAGATTGGTTAATGAGTTTGGAATTTAATATATGCATTATCTTTGTTCTTTACTTGTAATATTATTTTTATTTAGTATTCCAATAGATTTAACTACATTAAACACATGTTTAGTATTACTTTTGTTTATTTCTTTATCACAATTATTTTTAGCAATTGGAAGAAATTTTTCTAAAATTGTTAATGATATGACAATTGAATCTTTAGAAAAAAATATTAAAATTTATGAAGAAATAAAAACAAAAGGAAAGATGTTAGAGAATTGGTCAAATGTATTGAGAGGTTATAATGAAGAAATGACCGTTCTTCAATTAAAATCTTTATTTATACTATTAAATGATGCATATGCTAGACAAGACAAGAATGTGTTTAACACTATTATTACAAGATTAAAGGAGATGGAAGTTCCTGATGAAAAGTTACAAAATCAGGAATTGTTGGCTAAGTTTATAGATGATGTTGATAACAAAGTTTACATTGCGCACTTCAATCAGGAACTTTGTAGATCCGTGTTTGTTCTAAATGATAAAAATGATGATAAAAATGATGAAAGGAATAAATAAATATAAATGAAAAATTTTTGAATTGGAAATTATAAAAAATGAAAATATTATCAGAATCAGTAAGTGCGAATGATGTTGCTTTTAATGATTATAGTGTTATATTAGAACAAGCAAATGCAAAATCTCCAAGCAAAATTAAGATAAAAGGTCCTTATATTGCATGTGATGTTAAAAATGTAAATGGCCGCATTTATAGTTTTAAATATTTTGAAGAAGAAGTAATTCCTGAATATAATAGAATTTGGGTTTCTCAAAATCGTGCATATGCAGAATTAAATCATGCTCAATCTCATGTAGTTGATGTTAAAAATGCATGTGATTTGATTTTATCATTAACTCCAGAAGGAACTACATATATTGGTGAATCAATTGTTTTAAATAGTGATAGTAGATTTGGAACTCCAGGAACTCCTAATGGTGATATTCTTGCTGCAATTTTAATTCGTGGTGGTAAAATTGGTAAATCAACACGTGGTGCTGTAGATAATCCAAAAAATCCTGTAATAGATGAAAATAATAAATTCTCACTTATAACAGTGGACACAGTACTTGATCCATCACGGTCCTGGATGTTATATTAATGATGTAGTTTGTGAAGAAAAGGATTTTATGATTAATGAACATGGATTAATTGTTGAATGTGCCTATGATAATCTTGAAAAGAAGCTTGATAAATATTCAACAACATATGATCAAAAAGAAAAACAAGAACAGATGCTTAAGATCTTTTCAGAATTTTTAAATGATATTAGAAAGTAATATTTAATTATATTTTAAAATTTATGTAAATGTATATCAATTAAGTTGGTATACATTTATTTTTTATAGTTTTAAATTATACTAAATATTAGTATTAATGGTTATTAAAATAAAATTATTTTAGATGTAAATATGAATAATTTGGAGAAATTAAAAGCATTTTGGAAAGAAAATGACAATAAAGTTTTAGACATGAAATTGAAGAAATTTTTAAATGATCTTTTTGTAATTTTTCATAAAAATATTTTTAATAATGTTTATAAGTTTATTTTTTCTTTTTTAATATTATTTTATTAAAAATATGAAAGTGTTTTTAAAAGATGAGTAAAGTTAAAGAATTCTTAGATAAAATTATTAAGAATAGTGAATTGATTGGAGAATGGAATAAATTTTTTAATGAAGTTAATTCTGATAATCCAAAGATGTCATATTGGAAATATAAAGTTAATCAATTAGATAATGAAAGAAAAGAATTATATGATAAAATAATGAACATGATTGAAAGTAAAGAAAGAAAATAAAGATGTATACTTGTCCTATTTGTAAATGTAATAATGGTACTGAATATTCAGTTCCTTGGGATTATGGTAATGTTTCAAAATTTCAAGAACTTAATAGAAAATTTACTTATATTAAATGTGAAAGATGTGGATGTGTTTATTTAGATGAAATGAAAAATTGGACACCTGAACAATTTTCAAAATACATATATAATTCTGATTATGCTAAAATGGATTCAGGTTATAATGGAGATAGAGCTAAAAAATTATTTTCTTATATTTATTTTACATTATCATTTTATCATTTTAATTCTATTTTAGACTATGGTGGAGGAAAAGGTCATCTTGTAGATTTATTAAAATTTTCAGGATTTAAAGCATATTGTTATGATGAATTTGATAGAAAGGATATTGATATTTCAAAACAGGAAAAATTTGATATTTGTACTGCAATTGAAGTATTAGAACATGAATTTAATGCAGATAAACTTTGGAATAAATTTAAATCATTTGTTAAAGTTGGAGGAATGCTAATTTGTTCAACAGATTATTCAGATGGAAAGGATATTTCAAGTTGGTATTATGCTCATCCAAAGGCTGGACATGTATTATTATATAGTGGAAATGGTATTATGTTTCAAGCAAAAAAATTTGGATTTAAATATATAGGAGATTTTAATGCATTTAATATTTTATGTCATGTATTTCAAAAAGTAAGTGAATAAGTTTACTTTTTAAATTTTAATGTTATTTTTAAAATAAAAAGAGGAATTTTGAAGATGTTAGCTTTTAGTGAATTAAAAGAAGGTGATACTTTTTATTATGTTTTAAAATCATTTTGTACAAATGAACATTGGTCTAATTTTATTGAGTATAATGCATTTCCTTATGAATTTCATAAAAATGATAATTATTATGATAAGGAGTTAATGTTTAATACTAAAGAAGAAGCAGAAAAATATATAAATTATGTAATGAATGCACCTTGGAGTAATTGGAATTATATTACTTTGGATACATTTTAAAAATGAATTTAATCTTATTTACAATTTTAATTTATATTTTTGTTGGTTTTTTAATTTGGCAATTTTTAATTAATATTTGCCCAATTAAAGAACAAAAGAAATATATTCGTTCATTTAAATTCGGAAGATTTATTATTTTTATGTGGATTTTTGTTTTATTAAGTGGAATATTTAGAAAGGATTAGAATTATATGGCTGATGAAGAAGTTAAGAAAGAAGAAGAAATTAATTATAAAGATAAGTATTTATATCTTTTAGCAGATTTTGAAAATTATAAGAAAAGGATTCAAAAGGATATTCAACTTTTAAGAAGAGATACATTTCTTGTTACAATAAAACCATTTTTACAAGTTAATGATTATTTAGAAATGGCAAAAATTGCTATTGAAAAGAGTGATAATATTGAATCATTAAAACAAGGGTTAAATATTATTTGTGAAAAGTTTTCAAGTACTTTAACGGATATGAATATTTCAAAAATAAAAACAATTGGAGAAAAGTTTGATCCAAGTAAGCATAATGCTATTGAATATAAAAAGTCTGATGATATTGAAGAAGGATATATTATACATGAAGTTAATGCAGGATATTTATATAAAGATTATGTATTAATACCTTCAAATGTTATTGTTTCATCTGGAAAATAAAAAAAAAAATGGCGGGATTTAATCCCGCCTTTATTTTAATTAATTTTTAATTTTTAGAATGGACGTGCAGGAACAACATGAACTTTAATTGGATCTAATCTGCATGTATATGTTCCGTTGAAGTACCATTTTATAAGATATGTTCCAATTGTTGAAGGATCTAAAGCAACTTTATCATAAATAGAAACTGTTGTTTCTTCTAATTTTGTAATTTCTAATGTAAGTTCTGGAGTATTTTCATCAAGATAAGGATCATATACCTTTAAATCACTTCCAATTGTAATCTTTTGATTTTTACCATTTTTAGGATCTGGAGTAAGTTTACTTGCATCAGGACCTTGAATTAAGGTAAACCAACCATTTGATTCTTTTTCAACTGAAATAGTACCATCATCGGCGATTGTAATACCTTTACCTGGCTTTACAACACCAAGTCTTCTATTTGTAGCAGTTGGAACAGAGATAATACCATTTTCTGAAATAATAACATTAGCACCAGCTTGAACAATACCAGCCCCGCCTTGATCATTGGCTCTTGGAACAGAAATTCTACCATTCTTACCAAGAATAAGTCCTTCACCAACTGTTACAACACCAGGCATATCATTGCTTTCATAACTCGTTGCTAATGGAACTGAAATAACACCATTTGTAATTTGAACATTTTCACCAGCTTTTACAACACCAAATTTATCTGATGTTGCGGTTTGAATTGAAAGAATGCCCCTTGTAATAGTAAGACCATCACCAACTTTTACAACACCTGCTTTATCAGTAGATGCTGTTGGAACTGAGATCATACCATTTGTGCCAATTTCAATGTTTTGACCACATTGAACAATACCAGCACCACCTTCACTATCAGCATAAGGAACAGAAATTCTTCCATTTTTACCAAGAATAAGACCATCACCAACTGTTACAACACCAGGAATGTCGTTGCCTTCATAACTTGTTGCTAAGGGAATAGAAATGGCACCATCAATAATTTGAACATTTTCACCGGCTTTTACAACACCAAATTTATCTGATGTTGCAGGTGAAACTGAAAGAACACCTCTTGTAACGGCAAGGCCTGTACCAACTTTTACAACACCTGCTTTATCAGTAGATGCTGTTGGAACTGAGATCATACCATTTGTGCTAATTTCAATATTCTGACCACATTGAACAATACCAGCACCACCTTCACCATCTGCATAAGGTACTGAAATTCTTCCATTTTGACCAAGAATAAGTCCTTCACCAACTGTTACAACACCAGGTGTATCCTGACTTTCATAACTCGTTGCTAATGGAACTGAAATAACACCTTTTGAAACATTAATGTTTTCACCAACTTTTACAATACCAGCTTCAGTTTTTGATGCAGTAGAAATAGATGTTGATGTAGTAGTATTTGAACTATTACTACTAAAAAATAAATCTAATAATCCCATTGTAAAAATTCCTTTCTGTTAAATTTTACATATATATTTATTATTAGTGTTTTAAAATTTATGCACTTTTCAAGAAAAAAGATATTTAAAAATATTTTTTAAATAGTAATTTTAAATTATTTCTTATCTGATGCAATAATATTGGTTACAGCTGTTATAGCTCCTTCTGTAAGTAATAATTTTGCCTTTTTTCTTTTAACAAAATATATGATAAGAAAGATGATAGCAAGAATTACAATGATAACAATTCCAAAGATTAAAATTGTCATTCTATTGAAAAATGATTTAATAACATTTTCAGATCTATCTCCAACTGTTGTTGTAACATGTTTTGCAACATTTTCTGTTCCATTGACAATTGGCTGTACAACTTGAGGAGTAACTTCTGCAACATTATCAACAATATTATCTAAACCGGTTTTTGTTGCTTTGGCTCTTGGAACTTCATCCTTTCCTCCTGTTGATGCAGCTGAATTAACTGATGTAACTGCTGCTGGTGGAGGAATTAATGAACCTCTTGAAATTAAATATAAAGTAAGTAATTGTTTTGTTTTCGGATCTGTGGAAGGCGAAGTTAAAATTGCTTTTATATTTCCTTCATTTACAGCAGGAATTGTTGATAAGTGAGTATGTCTTCCTAATGAAACAGTACCAAATGTACCGCCTTTTGATGTATCTTCATCTAATGTAGTTCCCCCTCTTAAAATTCCAGATGTAATATTTAAGTCACCAATAGCAACTTCAACTAATGAATCACCATTTGGAAGAGGAATTCTTGCATATGCTCCGGTACCTTCTACTTTATGATATATGGAATGTCCACACCCCCATAATAAAACGGCACAAAATATTGATAACATAAATTCTATATAGTTTTTCATTTTGTTTTTTGAAATCCTTTTGCACTTTTATATTATTTATTTTTTTAGTTTTTTATTTATTTTAAAATAAAAGTAAAAGAGTAAATATGATGAATATACATAATGATAAGTCAGATTTAGATTATGATATAATAGATTTTTGTGTTAAGAAAAAATTTGAAAAGGATAAGAAAGTTTATAAAACTCCAAGAGAGAAATTTTTTGATGATGAAAAATTAAAAGATAAACAAAATGAAATAGATGCCAGAGAATTAGAAAAGGATATTAAATTTTGGCGTGAAACAAAAAAATACAAATAAAGAGAAAGGAAAACAAATGATTAATTTTGAAAAGTATTTTGGATCTCCAGAAAAAGCAGCTGAAACTTTGGAAAAGCTAAGTTTTGGAACATTATCAATTTGTGAAGATTTTTGTAAATTATATAATGATTGTTCAAATGTAGAATCTCCTGTTGATGATTATGATTGCTGTGATGGAATAAAATATTTTTTAATTGATGAAGAAGGGAATGTTGAAACATGCCAGGAGACACAAAAGTAAATCATCCGGATGATAATCATATAATTACATTTACGGAAAGTAATCATTCATATATTGATAATTATAATAAGAAATATATGAGTGTTACTACATTAGTAGCTAATGCGTTTCCAAAATTTGATACAGATAAAATAGCGGAACAATGTGCATTAAAGCGTGGAGTTAATAAAGAAGATCTAATTAAAGAATGGGCAGAAAAAGGTAAGGAATCAACAAGGCTTGGTACAAGACTTCATGAAAATGTTGAACATTACATTCTTAATGAATTGGATAAAATGCATAAGCCAGAGGATATAACTGAAAAGATTAAATTTAATTCTGCTATAAAAATAGTTGATAATATTAAATCAAAATATAATCCTGAATATTTGATTCCTGAAAAATTGGTATTTTCTCCAGCATTTGAAATTGCTGGTTCAATAGATTTACTTGTTAAAATAAATGATCAAAGCTATATTATTTTTGATTGGAAATGTTTAAGTAAAGATATTGAAAAGACAAGTTTCAATAATAAAACTGGACATATTTTACCAACATTAAATATTTTAGATTGTAATTATTGGCATTATGCTTTACAGCTTCAAATTTATGAAAATATTTTAAAGAGTGAAAATTATATTTTACCTACAGCAGATGTTAAAAAATGTTTAATTGTTTGGAATAGTAATAAATTTAAGATTGAAAAAGTTCCATATGTTCCTGAAGGTTGGACACTGATGTTATGGAAAAGAAAACTAGACTAAAATTAATAATAAATAAAAATAATTTATTTTAAAATTAAAATATAAGGTGTTTAGATAAAATGGCAAAAATTATTCCTGGCAATATAGATGAAGTGAAAGCTGCATCACAAGAAAGAATTGAGTTAGTTTTACTTAGAAAAGATTTTTCTGGTGAAAGTTTTTATAGAATTAATTTAACTAATGCTACAATTTCAAAATGTATTTTTAATCAGACAAAGTTTTTCGCTAATGAATATGAAACATGTGATTTTATTTCATGTGATTTTACAAAAGCTGATTTTTTGAATGTTAACTTTAAAAATTGTAAATTTCATGAATGTAAATTTGATGAAGCAACTTTACAAGAAGTTAATTTTGATGAATGCACAATAATTTCATGTTCATTTGAAAATATGAAAATTGAAAAAGATGTTTCTGGTTTATCTGAAAAAGACATGAACATCATTCATGAAGATATTAAATTAAATGAAGAAGAAATTCTTAATTTAGGTTTTTCTAAAGATGATGATGAAACATATTCAATTAAGAGTCAGATTGATGATGGTCCAAAAGTTGAATTTTCTATTATAAAAGATTCGGAAATGGGTGGTGATCAATATAGAATTATGTTTATGGTTGATGATGAAAGCATATTATCAGATACTTTTGATGTTGCGGAATCAGAAAATTTTGAAGATATTATTTCAATAGCAAATAGTATTTTAGTTCTCGGTGGGAGAAAGGTTTCTATTAATACTTTTGATGGGGATGAGACTAAATTTGATCTTTATAAGAAAGCATATACTGAAATTAAAGAGAAATTTAATCAGAAATAGTAGTTTATGATTACGACATATGAATTTCCAAATCAATGGAATTGGAGATTGTTTTTAGCAATATCTGATGATAATGAATGTTTAAATGATATATTACGTCATTTAAATGAAAAAGAAGATTGTGATTTTTATTTAAATGAAAATGAAACAATTGCTCCTCCATGTTTTGCATCAGAAAATGATTCTTTAATTGGAGTAATTTGTATTAATACATTTACATTTACTCCAAAAGATATAATGTTATGTATCCATGAGTTAACTCACATGATGATTTCTATATCGGATGTAAATGGATGTCCAATAAATATTGAAACAAATGAATGCTGGGCATATTTTATGGGAAGCATGACACAGATGATATTAGAAATTTTAAATTCACATGAATTTGAAGAAAAGAAAGAGAAGAAGGTTAGAAAAAGAAGAACAAGAAAGGCAAAAACAAAAAATGGATAGATCTCATGTTAAGAATATATTATCAGAACGTTTAGAGAATTATATTAAAGAATTTGAAGAAGATATGGCACTTGATGAAAGCAATATTCATGATAAAACTTTAAGTAGATCTGGAATTGCTGCAAAGTGGGCAAGATATTCATATGAAGAAGAAAGATATAAAAAGAAAATTTTAGAAGAAATTGATACATTAAAGGAAACAATTTATCAAAAATTATATGAAAAGAAGAAGGATGATATTATAAATCAAAGATCATCTGAAATGACAATTAAAATAGATGCTGAAAAGTTATTTAAGAAATCTCCTCAATATTTAAAAATTAAAGAGGATATTGAGGCACAAGATGATATTATTAGATTTATAATGGAAGCAAAACAAATAATTGGTTCTTTTGGATATGATATAAAGAATGCAATTGAAATATTAAAATTAGAAAATATCTAAA
The DNA here is from genome assembly GCA_947303785.1 of uncultured Clostridium sp. Taxonomy (GTDB): domain Bacteria; phylum Bacillota; class Clostridia; order TANB77; family CAG-508; genus UMGS1994. Next base: position 4,336 of record CAMYZH010000037.1, on the reverse strand, counting down.
AAATATATAAATAATAATAAAATTTTATAAATAAAGGTTTTTAAAAAAATGAGAGATTCAGAATTTAAAAGAGCTTATTTAAATATTATTAAAGAAGGTCTTGGTGATATGACAATGGGCGAAGAAGTTCCTCCACAGGAAGCAACTACAGAAGAAACCGCTACTGGTTCAGCCAAGAGAATTTGTTTTACTACTTCAAATGAAGAATTAATTAATCTTTTATGTAGAGAACCAGGTTTTGAAGAAGTTGTTTTTTTTGTTCCAGAAAAAGATGAACAAGGAAATGAAACTATTTCGGAAGTAAAGCTTGGTAGAGATGCTTTTGAAGGTATTGAAATTAGTGATACTTCTGAAGATGAAGAGGATGTTGCTAATGAATGCGGTGATGCAGCTGAATCAGTTGAAAATGAAGATACTGGAGATACCGGAGGAGATATTGGAGATGCAGGAGGAATTGAAGAAGATGTTGAAGAAGATGTTGAAGAAGATGAAAAAGAACTTAATAAAGAAGGTATAGGTACTCTTGCTGGTGCAGGTATTGGTGCTGCTCTTGGTGGTCCTGTTGGTGCTCTTGCAGGCGGTGCTCTTGGATCAAGTTTAGATGAAGAAGATGTTGAAGAAGATGAAAAAGAACTTAATAAAGAAGGTATAGGTACTCTTGCTGGTGCAGGTATTGGTGCTCTTGCAGCTGGTCCTGTTGGTGCTGTTGCCGGTGGTGCTCTTGGATCAAGTTTAGATGAAGAAGCCGTTGATCCATCAGAGTGGATTGAAGATGGTGTTTGTGTAAAATGCGGTTCAGCTAAATGTGATGGAACATGCAGATGTGAGAAATGTGGTTCAGTAAATTGCATTGGTGATTGTGAAAGTAAAAGTATTGGTAAAAAAGGTGAGCCAATTACTGAATTTCTTGATCCAAGTGTTAATGTTAGCGGTTGCAATAATGGAAATACTGTAGCAAGTGGAAATGAAGCAAGTGGAAATGATCTTAAGATTCCTGTAGTTCCAGGTGCTTAATTTAAGAAAAATTAAAATAATATATTTAATGAGATTTAAGATTGCAAAATTTTAAATCTCATTTTTTATTTTTATTTTATTAAAAAATAGTAATGTTTTTAGAGTATGTTATATTTTCAATATAGTTCATTAACAAAAGCAAAGATTTCATTTGATGAAGAATCAAGAAGAGACTTTGATTTTTTAAGAGAGTCTTTTAAAACAGAAAATGTTGCATCAAAGTTTATGAAATTTACTAGATATTCAGTAAATCCATTTACTTATGCAATTTCTCCACTTGGTTCATATAATATTGGTATAACAGATGAATTATGTAAAAAGTGTGATGATTTAAGAATTGATTATAAAATTGAAGATGAATTATTAAAGTTAATAAAACCATCATTAAATATAAAAACATTACTTGATGTTCCAAATCAAGAATTTCAATATAGATGGTATCAAAGACAGTTATTGGAATCATTATTAGAGAATGGAAGAGGTGTTATCATATCTCCAACAAGATCTGGTAAGTCATTGATATTGGCTGGTTTATGTCATAATATTTTTCAATCATATGTTCAAAATAAATTACAAAATATATTATTATTAGTTCCTAATATTAATCTTGTATTTCAGATGTATGAAGATATGTGTGAATATGGACTTGGTGAATTTTATAATATTCAAATGTTTACTGCAAAAACAATGAATAAAAAAGGTGCTAAAATTAATGTTGAAAAATTTAACATTTATATAGCAAATTCTCAATATCTATTATTACATGGAGATGAATTGCCTTTTATTGATGTAATTATTGTAGATGAAGTTCATCAGATGACAAAAGGATCTGAAATATCAAAGATTGTAAAAGGTGTAAAGATTTCTCATAAATTTGGTTGTACCGGTACTTTACCAAAAAATATAGTTGATAAGTGGAATATTGCAGGTACATTTGGTCCAGTATTAGATGAAATTGAAATTCAGACATTACAAGATGAAGGCATTTTAGCAAATGTTAAAGTATTTCCAATAAAATTTAATCATAGTAAAAAAGAAAATTTTAAATATATTGATCCTGAATTATTAGAAGGTTTAACAAAAGAAGAAAAGGAAATTAAAAAATTTGAAATTTCTCAAAGAGCTTATCAAAAGGAATCAATGTATCTTGGTGTATGTGAAGAAGCTAATAAAAAAGCTGTAAGTGTTTGTAAAAAATTAATATTAGAACATAAAAATTGGAATGCGTTAATTCTATTTGATTTTACAGAGCAAGGTCAACAATTATATAGATTATTAGATTTTGAAAATAAACATTATGTTGATGGAAGTGTAGATGTTCTTGATAGAAAAGATGTTATTGAGCAGATGAATGCACCAGAAGGCGGTCATATTACAATAGCTCAAAGTAAAACATTTTCAACTGGTTTAACTATTAAGAACATTGAAGTTGTATGTATTATGACAAATCAATCAAGTCCAACAAAAATTATTCAAAGTATTGGTCGTGGATTAAGAAAAGTTGAAAAGAATACATTAATAGTAATTGACTTCTTTCATAATTATGCTTATTCAGAAAAACACTTTTTTGAACGTGCTGAATTATATAAAAAATGTTATGGGCTGTCTTTGGGTTCTGATTATACTATAAAAATGGTTCAACTTTAATTTATTTACTATTTGGCATATTTTGATAACCACCATAGGTTTCATCAGATTTATCTATATAATCATAAACATTTTTGGCAATTCTATTTGTTTTCTTATTATGTTTATTTTCTTTATTTTTATCAACTGTGAATTGATCTGCAAATTGCTGCTGTTTTGCTTTTGATTGATTGAATATTTCATCAATATCATTTCCAGGTTCTCTTGCATCAAGTTCAAGTTTTGTCTTTTCATGAGATTGAACTCTCTTTATAGCTGCACATTGATAAATATATTTTCCTAATAATGGATTTATACCGGATTTATTTGTTAATATTCTATCAAATACTTGTGTAATTTCCCATTCTTCATCAATTCCAGTTGGAACTTGAAATTTAAAATAATCTCCAACTTGTGGAGCTAATTGCCAAGTTTCAGAATCTTCAACATTTTCATAATTATGATATGTTAATTCACCTTTAATAACTCCAGAAACTATTAATGGATAATATTTATCTCTTTTTAATTTTCCTGTTAAATCACCGGATATTTCATATAATGTTGTATTATATGAAAGTGATTTATAAAATAATGAGTTAACTCTTTTTGGAATCATTTTAATATTAGCATGTTTAACTTTTAAATCATCTTCAAATGTTACATAAACATCTGCATCAAATTCATTAGTTCTAATTTTTCCAAGACCTTCACAATTGATTAAATTTCCTGATATTGGAACTTCAAAATATTGTGTTTCAATTTTTGAAATATCATTTGCAAATATTTGAGAGAAGCTATCAATTGAAATGAATAAATTAACTTGTTCTGTATTTTCTATACCTAATTGATTGAAATTCCATGCCATATTTTCAACTGAAACAAATGATCTAATCATTCCACTTGCATAATATTCAGCTGTTGTATCTTCTCCATAAATTAAATTTGAATTATTTTCATCATCACCTTTAAAAAATGTATTATATTTTCTAAAATATTGTAAATCACATCCATAATTATTAATAATTTGATTTACTTGAGTTTTAAATAATTCAATGGCTCCTTTATTTCTTTCATAATCAAGATATGAAAATTTATTGATTTCATTTAATTTTGACATAAATGCAGCTGTTGAAGCGGCAGGATCATCTTTAACATATCTTTTTCTTCTTGCAGTTTTTTTAATTTTTTTTTCCTGTATATGACGTTTTGGGTCAGGATCTGGAAAAGCAGGAGTTAATCTGTTAATTTTCATTATATTATAAGTTTTAATTTTTATATATTTATTTTAAATTTATTTTAAAAATAAAAGAGGTGTTATTATGAATAATAAATTTGATTATTTACTTAATAAAGAAACTTATTTAAGTGGTCAAATAAATGATGTTTCTGTAAGTGTTACAAATAATGATTTTGAATCAGATCCAATTGATTATAAAATTAATATAAAACATAAGAATGATCAGACAATTTATTTTGTTGTTGATTATGATTTGAATATGTTATATATGTAATAAATGATTTCTATAGTTTATTAGATGATGATATATAAAGATTATTTTAATTAGTAAAATTATTATCATTAAAAATTAGTAAGCATTTAAAAGGCTTTTATTTAAAGTGATAAGATTGAATAAATAATTAAAATTTAATTTAAAATATAGTTTAATTATGAAAGAAAGTATTACAGATCAATTAT
>CAMYZH010000036.1 GCA_947303785.1 uncultured Clostridium sp. | reverse complement strand
AATTTCCAAGTGAAATTGCATATGATTTTATTTTTGACCAATCTTCAACATCTTCCGCTTTAACCCAATTATTTGCTTCATCTGTTAAATCATTTGTAGGTTTTTCTTGGGTAGAATAATATATTGTTGTATATGATGAAATATCTTTAGTAGCATCTCCTGTTATATCAACTGAGATTCCACCTTCTGTCATTGTTGTATCATATTGAGATCCTAAATCTCCATCTGTCAATATATATTTATTTCCTCTAAATGGAATTACACCTTGTATTAATACATTTGTTATATCACTAGTATAATTATTTGTAATATTAACATCTATTGTTGCTTTTCTTTGTTCTTTATTTACTTTAGCAATTCTTGGAGCTATAGTAACATTATCTGATACATTATAATTTCTAGCTTGCTGACTTGTAAGTAGATTATTAGGTGATGCAAAACTAATAGACACTATACTTTTGTTTACTGTTTCTCTTTCATTTCCATTTGAGTCTAAGTCATATATGTCTTGTGAACTGTAACTACTTAAATATGAACTTGCTTGTTCATTTTTGGCATACAACTCTATTTGTTCAGTTCTTGTAGGCATTTTAGGATTTGGCATAATGGATAAATCTAAAAATATTTTATATGTTGTTTCATTTTGGTTTTCTGTATCTATTTTTATATAAAAATGTCCATCTTCTTCATATATTTCATAATTTTTAATTCTTACTGATGAATTATCTACTGTTACTGAATTGATATTTCTTATTTCAACTATGTCTTCAGGCATTTTTATTAAAAATGTTCCGTTTTTCCATTTTTGTTCATTATAATTTAGTGAATCTGCTGTTATTGTAAGTAGAATATTTTCTGGATTATCATCTGTTTGTTGTGTAGAAATCTGAGCTTTATCTAAACTCAATAGTGCTATTGAATATGGTGATTCATAGTCTGCTGTAGCTCGATAGTCTCTTGGATTAGAATCTCCATAATATCCTGTAATCGATGTATCTATATGTTCAAATTCTTCAAATTCAGCTAAATCAAAGTCAGTTGTTATGGCAGAGTCATCTAGTTCTTTTATGTTAACTATTGTCATATCACATTTTTTATTGGTTTTACTTGTTTCTATTCTTATGTGTTTTACAGGATTTTCATACCAATATTCTTCATTCCAGTTACTACTATCTAATGTAACTATTTCTGAATTGGTATCTGCATTATATATTTTTACCCATCCATCTTCACTTAAGAAATCTGAAATTCCTATAAAATAAATTCCAACATTTGAAGTATAATTTTCCATTGATACTTTTGTACCATCTGGTTTTATAAAGTTATCAACTTTGTCATTTTCATTTTTTCTATTTTCAGAAATTACAACTCCTTGTGTATTGTAAATATTTCCAACATAGGCATACCATTTTACTTCATAAAAATCATCATCCTCGCTATCAGATATTGCATTGAAAATTCTAGTTGGTTTTGCTTTGGATATTGTATTTCTTTTATATGGACTATATACTGTTTTTCCAATATCTAATCCAAAATCTATTCCATCTCCACCAACACCTAACTTCCACATTGTAACTAAAGCTGTTGTAGCTTCATTTGAAACATATGGATTGTCAAATTCACTATTAGCATTGTTATATCCTGAATAAGTTGCTTTCATAGGAATTATTAATTGGATTGAACGATGTTGTTCTGATTCAAATGCCTCTGATGGATATGTAACTGTTATCTCCCATTCATTAAATCTTTTTGATTTATCTACATCGTGATAATTATAATAATCTTGGTCATAACATTGTTTAACTACTAATCCTTTATTATCTTCTTGTGATTTTCTAGTTGCGTGAAATACTCCAGTATCTGGATCAAAATCATATGTAACATCTTCTCCATCTACAAGTATTGATTTAGCTTTATATCCATTAAATTCAGGAATGGTTCCTTCAATATCTGCACTTGACAATAATAATTCATTTGAATTTTCACTAGTTGTTACAGTAAAGTTTAAATTTATGCCATTTTCATTTAAGACTTCTTCTTTAGAAACTTCACGTTTTATAGTTCCTGTTTCAATAGAAGCTGTTGTAACACCATACCAATCCACATCAAAATTTACAGTTTTACTAATAGGTGTTTCTACATTATTGTCGGAAACATGGATTCCTGTTAAAGTAATTGAATTTACCTTACTATAGTTATTTTTATTTAATTTCAAGCTTTCAAACTTTCTAGTTTTTTCTGAATATTCTCCACTTCTAACAGTTCCTGTAAGTAATTTTTGAGATCCATTTTGAACATCATTTAATTCAATAATTTTTGTATCATTTGAAATACAATTGTTTTTTACTATAGCGTCTTTTACAATGGTTGTATTTAAGCAAAAATTATTACTATTAATTGTAATAACTCCGTTTTTTAAATAACCATTGTCATTTACTCTAAGTTCAAAGTACATTGTATCTTGTTTTCCAATTTCATTGCAGGTTCCTCTTTTGGCCTCTGCTATTCCATCTCCATTAGTATCTTTTAAGAAAAACGCATCAAATGTAACATATTGAGAGGAGGTTGCATTTTCTCCAGGTTTAACATCTGCATATTTCATAGTCCTTCTCATCTCTGCTGAAATGTCAACATTTTCTTTTTTATCATCTACTTTATTAAAAAATAATGAAGATATTATTGTTTTGCTTAAGATTACTAATAATACAAATATTATTAATGTTACAATTTTTCTTCTATTGTTCCTTCTTTTAGATCTTTTCATACTATCTCCTTAAATTTATTTTATATATAGTGTTGCTCTACATCCTAAATATGCATATTTTGTTGTTGTTGGAATGAATCCTGTTCTTTGAGCTGGTTTAGCATTAGTTCCGGTAGTTCCATAATTTCCACCACGAACCCATCTTCCTGTAGCTCCTGAATAATAATCCATCGTCCAATCAAGAACATTACCACTTAGGTCATATATATTGTTTACTCTTGTATAATCACTTGCACCAGACATATAACCTGAATATGTATTACGTCCAGTTGTTCCCATATTCCCATTAGTATTTGTCATATATGGAACTGAATTGTCATATAAATTTGCCCATGATGATGCATCATTTACCACTTGATATAATGTTAATGCATTTGTATCAACAAACCATTTCATGACTATATCATATTGTGAACCATATAACATATTTGTTTCTACTGCATCATTATTACCTTTAATTCTTTTACATACTTGATACATTGTATACCAGTTTTGATTTCCAATATCATTATTTAGTCTTCTAACAACTGCAACATTTTTTGATAGGTTTCCAGTTTCATATCTGCCAATGTAAAATCCACCATATGTTTGAATACTCATAAGTAAATCATAATACCTTTGTTGTAATTCAGTTTTAAATTCATATAGTGTTTGTCCTTCATCAAAATATTGTAATAAATTGTAGTCAAAATCAGCTTTTTCTAGAATTTTTGGTTCATAATCATTTCTTGCAATAGTTATATTTTCCTTACTTGTTTGATCATCTTCACTAGTAGCGCTTGGAAAATTATATTGATTACTATAATATTCATTTCCGCTCATGTGGTATATTTCATTAAATTGTTCACTACTAATTGGAACCCAAACCCATTGATTTCTAGTTTTTTGTGCTGTAAATAATCCATCACTGTCTTGAGGAACTGCCTCAGTTCCTTCATAAATTACAAATCCACCTTGATAAAGTGTATTGCCTTGTTCATCTTTTTGAACATTAACATATTGTTCTTCTTCAACAGATGATGCAGTGTATCCTCTAGGTACAGGAACTTGAATTCCATCTTTACTCATTACATATGTATAATTATTTGGATTTTTTTCTTTTAATTGGATAGAAATTTCTTGATTGTTTTCTGATTTTTTTGCTAATTTAAAATTTGTCTTATTGTTTTTAATCAGAACAATTATTGATATTAATAGTATTACAAATACTATTAAATATTTGATTTTTGTTTTCTTCACTTTCTTTTGTTTTTTCATGTTAATTTGAATCTCCTTTTCATGTTTTTATAATTACATTTATAGTCTATTTTATCATTATTCTATATTCCAAATTTATTCTAGCATTACCAATTTTTTATTTCAACTTTTTTCGACATTTTTTTGTTTAAAATTCTTTCCATTTTTAGAAATTTCTGGCAAAAAAAAATTAAGGTTTTTAGACCTTAATTTTTTTATATTATTCAATTGTTAGATTACTATTTATAGGACATATTTCTATAAAAGTATTTCCATCATTAACATCTATTTCTTTTCCAGTTGAGTCTTTATATATAGTTTTACTACTTCTTGAATCTTTAGTACATGTTATTGGAATTGCTTTTCCATTTGTTATATAATATCCATCTTTAGTTCCTATATTTTTTAATCCTTGTCTACCTTTATTGTCTGCATCTGACAATGTATAATTTTCTGCTTTTGTTATTATTATATTTTTCACTTTAATACTTTCGCTTGTAGTAGCATCATTTTGTAATTTATTTCTAGCATATCTAATATAATTCCCTGTTTCTTGATCATATTTAAAATTAACTGTTTGCAATGTAGAAAATGGAATTATTACATTTGTAGCATTGGCTACATCTTCATGGTCTTCTAATGTAATTTCATCTGTAACATAATTTAATACTCCATTATCTGTAGATGTTGTTCTATATCCCAACTTTTCTGCAGCATTTTTTACTTCAGATAAGCTACAAATTGAGTTGTGAGGAGCTTTATAATTACCATATATTCTCCAGAACACATCTCCTTCTTTCCAAGATTTGTTAGTATCATAATATAATCCATTTACATTATTTACGCCTAATTTTTTTATGTCAGATTCTGCTTGTGGGCTCCACCCAATATGTGCATATATTGCATCATTTTCTAGAGCATAATCTAAAAAATAATGTCTTGAACTTCTCATAGGTCCTACTTGCTGAGCATCTGAACCTTTAAATAAAGCCATAAGTCTTGTTTCTCCACCTTCAACTATTATCTCATATACCAAATATGCTTTATTAATTGAAAATTGTGGCCAAGCATCTGAATGGTTATCTATCATACATGCAATAGGTCTTTCATCACCTTTAAATATTTCTATCGTTTTTTCTGGTTCTTGCTGCTCAATATCATTAGATGCAATTGTCTCATTTCCATTTACTGGCTTTGTTTGTTTATCTTGATAAAACTTCCATCCAAGATATCCCCCAATTGCAAAGCAAGCCAGTAATAAAATAATAATCAGTATTTTAATTATTACATTTCCATTTTGACTAGCAACTTTTTTTTGCATTTCCATATAACCAATCCTCTCTTTTGTGTTTTAATCTTCCCTTGTGATTTTTAATTTATTTAAAACATTTTCTTCTTTTTGTCTCATTTCAATTTTATCAGTATCTTGTATATGATCATATCCCATTAAATGGTAAAATCCATGAACTACCATATATGCAAGTTCTCTTTCAAATGAATGTCCATACTCTTTTGCTTGTTCTTTAACTCTATCAATTGAAATAACTATATCTCCTAACGGTTCTTCTATCTCCTTAGAAATATTTTCATTAATGTCATCTTTTTCAAACATAGGAAAAGATAATACATCTGTTTCTTTATCGATTTTTCTATATTTATGGTTTAGTTCTTTTATTTTTTGGGGAGATGTCAAAATAATACTAACATATAATTTTGTATCAATTAATCCTTCTGTAGTAAAACACTCCTCAATTACACTATTTATTATCTTTTCAAATTCTTTTTTTTCTTCAATATCTAAAAATTCGATTTGTGTTAATTCTCTCATTTTAACTTAGTATTCTACTCCTTGTATATTTTTTATATGTTCTGCAACTATTTTTTAAACTCTTCATAACTCCAAAACTCATTAATCTATCTTTATAAAATCTGATAATTAGCATATTTTCTTTATTTGTTGAAAGTGTTGACAATTCTCGCTTTAAGAATAATATTTCCTTAGCTTTAGCAGTTTGAGCTTTTTCGTATTCAGCTTGAAATTTTTTATATTTCTCACGTTCTTCTATTTTTTCCCAATAAACTTTTCCTGATAATAGTTTTATATTATAAGTTTCTAGAATATCTAATAAAAGATTGTAACTTTCCATTTTAGATTTCTCGTCTTTAGAAGAAATGATAATTTTTCTAGTATCTGACAATAATTTATTATAACATTGTTCTACTGCAACTAGTGGCAGACTATGTGTGAATAATTGTCTGCTAATTCCTAATAAGCACATATTTTTCTCAATACAATCTTTAGAATCTAGTTTTCCTATTTCAAATTGTTCAACTCGTTGCAGTTGGCTTGAAATCTTTTCTTCTAAATCATTTGATTTATCTTGTAATTTTATGTATAAAATTTTAGTTCTATATTCATCAAGTAAATAGAATATTTTACTATATACATCTGTTTCTGTTTCTGCTCTCCTAGAGCTTTCTGCAAGTCTGACAGAATAATTTTTTAATATTCCTTTATAAAAACTATCCATTAATTCAATATAAAACTTTTGGAATTTTGCTAAAACTTTTTCTTTTGCATTTAATTTTAAAGATTCATAATCTAACTCTATTAAATATTTTTGTTTTTGATATTTATATTCTATGTATTCTTTCTCTTTAAGTGTAGTGATTTTGTAATAATCTCCCATTGCATCTTTTTCAAAATCAGAAGCAGTTCCTGTTTTAACTTTTTTATAAACAGTATCCATAATATATTTATCAATTGCTTCTAAATAAAGTGAATATGCTTCTTGATATTTTGATTCTAAATTTTTTTTCTTTTCTTCAGAAACATTATCATTAGCATTTTTGGCTTCATATGCTTTTAACAAATTATTTCTTTTTAGATTTATCACTATTCCGTTTATTCCTATTTTGGTTGGAATCATTATTTTTGATAAGGTCTGGCTTAGTTTTCCAAAAAAGGTTTTATTTGAATCTACTACTTTTAAACTTCTTTCTTCCAATGTTTATCTCCTCTCAAGAAACCAATCTTTGCTCTACGCCTATTTTTTCTATAACTTCGTATACTATTTTGATTTTTAATCCTTTTTCTGTTGGCTCAATAAAAACATTTCGATTTTCAATCTCTTTATCTTTAATATCTTTTTCCAATTGTTTTTCAAGTTCTAGAATCATTTTTTCTTTTAGTTCTTCTTCTGTATATTCTTTTTCAACCAACTTATATTCGACATTTGTAACTTTTTTTATTTCAATAGGTATATAAAAATTGTTCATTATTTTAAATTTATTATTCGTCTCCATTGTATCATATTTTTTTAATTTTGAAATACTTTTATACAAATTTATTGATTTTTTATTAACAATAATTGAATATTTATTTTCTGTTTTATTAGTCAATTGTTTTTCTTGTTGAATAAAATTTTCTTCTAGTTCTCTTATATACCATACTTTTGCTTCAATTTCGCCACTTGCGTGCATATATCTTATTCCAGTATATTGTCCTTCCATCCACCCATTTATTAATATTTGACCATTTTCTATAACGTCTCCTTTTCCGAACATTTGCAGTTCCATTTGTTACATTTATTTTGGTAACTATTCCTTCTTTATTTGCAACTATATTGCAAATCTCATTTTCATCTATTACTTCTGGCTTTTGTGTTGCTTCAACTATTCTAACTTTAGCATTAGTTCCTTCAATATTAATTCCTATCCACGCAATTCTATCATCTTTTAATTTCATTTTTTCTAGTATTTTATTAGTATCAACTTTGGATTTTAATACTCCGAATTTTAAGTCCATTTTCAGTTAATTCGGATAACAATTCTTCTTTACCGAATAGTTTTATTTCCTGTTATTTCAATATTCCATACAAATCTTGATAAACTTATAATTGATAATATTAATAAAAAAAATAAAAATATAAAAACTTTTCGGTTTTTATATTTTTTAACTATGAATGGTACTCCATTTTTACTTTTTATTTTTATTCTGCTTTTAGTTTTTTTTGAAATACTTTTTAATCTTTTAAAATCTTTTAATAAAATATTAGTTTCAACTATACTACTATTTTTCCTTTTTATTTGCCATAAATCAATTTTTTCTTTTGTACATATATTCAAAAATCTCTCTGTGTAAAAGCCTTCTATTTCAATTCTTAAGTAACCTTTTACATAGTTATCTTTTTTATTATATGACATTTTAAAAATCACCTACGCTCGAAATCAATATTTTCAATTTTTCCTTTAACACTTACTGATTCGTCTGTTATCTGATTTAATTTCATTTCAAATCCATTTATACTAACATTTCCTATATATGTTGCAATCCTTATAAAGAATTCTTCATATTCTAATATTCCTTTATAATTTTCTATTATTAATTCATCAAATCCAATCATAGTTATTTTAGGTATATCTGTTCCAACTTCTTGTGGAATATCTAATAACTCATTCATTCTATTAAAATTCATATATACTACCTCTCTTATATGATAATATATATTCATTTATTTTTATTTTATTACTATTTTATATTTTCTAATTTTTCAAATTCATAACCTTCTTTTTTTATTTGTTTAATACAGTCATCTAAAATATTCATATTATCTTTTGAAGTTCCATGTAATAATATTACTTCTCCTGGATGAACATTTTCTAAGATTTTCTTTTTCCCATATTCTTCTCTTCCTTGTTTAGATTCATCCCAATCATCATATGCGAATGACCACATTACAGTTTTATAATTCATTTTCTTACATAATTGCAATATTCTTTCACTATATTCTCCTTTTGGTGGTCTTATATATTTCATTTCATAACCATATTTTTCATATACTGCTGTGTGCAGTTTCATTATTTCTGACTCTACTTCCTTATCTGAAAGGTCTGGAAGACTTTTATGATTTACTGTATGATTTCCTATATCATGACCATCTTCAATCATTCTTTTAATCAAATCCTCACTTGTGTTGACATAGTGTGCTGTTACAAAAAAACAAGCTTTGACATCATTTTCCTTTAGGATATCCAATATTTTTTCAGTATATCCAGCTTCATATCCTAAGTCAAAAGTTAAATAAACAACATTATCTTTATCATTTCCTATTGCAATCCCACCATATTTATCTATTAATTCTTGATTTTCCTTTCCTAACTCTGGTTGTATGTGATTATTGTTTCTTTTTATTCCCCAACAAATTTTTGTATTGATATTATTGGCATTACTTTTACTATTTGTTATAGCAAATATTGTAATAATTGAAATTATTATTAAAACAATAATTAATAATTTTCTTTTCATTTTAAAAAAACCTCCTTACACCTTTTTGATAAATTCTACGCAATTGGTTTGTTTTTATAACTTTTGTTATATTTTTTTCTCATTTTTTTACATTTTTACTTGACATATTTTTTCATTTATTCTAAACTAAAAAAAGTGTTGCCAAATTTTGGTAAAAATAGAATGTAAGGAGTTGTTATATGAATAATATTATATTAATAAAAGCTTTTTCAACTATTTGTGTTCTAATAATTTCAATACTTTTAGGATTTATTATTTTAGAAATCTTTGTAATTAAAAGATTCAAAGACAGTTTAGAATATGAAAAAAAATCTTATGATTGTTTATGTCATTCATATGATGGTATAAGAGAATTTAAACATGATTTTTCAAATATAATGCAATCAATTGGTGGATATCTTATTACAAATGATTTATCAGGATTAAAAGGATATTATTCCAGCATGTTTAAAGACTGCAAAGAAATTGATAGATTAGCATGTTTAGGAAGTGGAATAATAAATAATCCACCTATCTTATCTTTAGTAGCAGAAAAATATGAAAAAGCTAATTTATACAAAATTGATTTTAATATTGATATTTTAACAGATTTAAACAGATTAGATATGGATATTTATGAATTCACACGAATCTTAGGTATTTTCTTAGACAACAGTATTGAAGCTGCAAAATCTGCAGATAAAAAAATAATTAATATTACTATTGCAAATGATTCCATTAATCACTTTAATTATCTATTAGTAGAAAATTCATTTTCTAAAAACTCTAAAATTGATATTAAGAAAATTTTTGAAAAAAATTTTTCCACAAAACCTAAAAATTCTGGTATAGGTTTGTGGAAAGTAAAAAAGATTCTAAAAAAATATGATAATACTGAGCTTGAAACTTATGTATGTGATGACATCTTTTCACATAAATTAAAAATATATTATTAATCATCTTCTAAAATTTTCCAACTTCCAATTGGATCAGGATAATCTTCGAATTCAAGTTTTTCCTTTGTAACTGGATGAATAAAAGACAATTTGTATGCCCAAAGGCAAAGCTGTTTTCCTCTTCCTCTTGTTCCATATTTTTGATCACCATATAAGCTATGATTTCTACTTGAAAATTGTACTCTTATTTGGTGATGTCTTCCAGTAAATAATTTCACTTTAATTAAAGATAAATCTATTTGTGAGTTATATTTTATTACTTCATATTGTAATTTAGCATTTTTAGCATTTTTATTATTTGAATCAACCACTTTACTTAAATTATTTTTTTCATTTTTTAATAAATAATCTTCAAAAACACCTTCATTTGATTCCATTTTTCCATCTACAATACAAAGATATTCTTTTTCAAATTTTTTTTCTCTTATTTGCTCACTTAATCTTGAAGCTGCTTTTGAAGTTTTGGCAAATACCATAACTCCACCTGTAGGCCTGTCTAGTCTATGTACTAATCCCAAATATGCATCACCTGGTTTATTATATTTTTCTATTAAATATTTCTTTATAATACTAAGCATGTCTTCATCACCAGTTTTGTCTCCTTGAGAAGGTATGTTGACTGGTTTTCTTACAACGATTATGTGATTATCTTCATATAATATTTTAAGTTCCATTTATTTTTTCCCATCTACCATAGATTCCACATGGTAATACTAATTTTGAATTAGTCATTGGTAATCCAATTTCACCTGAAGAAATCTTTCCTGGATATTTTTTCATGTTTATTTCAAGTAAATTTTCTAACACTTTTGATGATATTCCTGTTGTATATGAATTTATTAAAAAGAACACCGGATCTTTACTAAGTACTTTTGTACACAATTCAACTAATTCTGAAATATTATTTTCAAATTGCCATACTTCACCATTTTTTCCTCTTCCATATGAAGGTGGATCCATGATTATTGCATCATAATAATTTTCTCTTCTAATTTCTCTTTGAACAAATTTTATTACATCATCTATTATGAATCTAACTGGTCTATCTCTTAGTCCAGAGCTTTCTACATTTTCTTTTGCCCATGTTGTCATTCCTTTTGATGAATCAACATGGCATACTGATGCACCTGCTGATAGGCAAGCTACTGTAGCTCCTCCTGTGTATGCAAATAAATTTAAGACTTTAATTTCTCTTTTTGAATTTTTTATTTTATCTATCATCCAATCCCAATTTACAGCTTGTTCAGGGAATAATCCTGTATGTTTAAATCCCATTGGCTTAATATTAAATGTTAAATTTTTATATATTACTTGCCAGCTTTGAGGAAGCCTTTTTTTATAATCCCATCCTCCTCCACCTGTATTGCTTCTTTGATATCTTGCATCAGCATCTTTCCATTTAGATGGATAACTTTTTTCTTTCCATATGATTTGTGGATCAGGTCTTATTAATTTTATATTTCCCCATCTTTCAAGTTTTTCTCCATTTGCCATATCGATTATTTCATAATCTTTCCATTCTTTTGCTATGTTCATTATTGGTTCCTTTCGATTTTTTTATAACATAATTATTAGTTTTGCAAAATTGATTATTAATATTAGGTTGGTAACAAAAAAAATACCTGTTAGAAAACATATCATTTTAAATAATTTATTATTTGTCATTTGTAAATTCTCCTTTATTAATATATATTCATTAATATTAAAAATATTACAAATAACATTTTTATTTTAACATATTTTTTATTTGTTTTCAATTACTGTAGTAGCTTTTAAAATAGGCAAAGGAGCCTGCATTACGCGTGTGCGTATGCAAACTCCCCATGCCATTCAGTTCGCCTGCCCCGGTTGCATCTCCAGCTGTTCAGCTGGCTGCTTCGGCTGCTGCTTAGGCTTTGGATGCTGCTTCGGCTGCTGCTTAGGCTTTGGCTGCTTTCTCTTCGGTATAGGCGGATTTATCCACCAAGACCAGAAGCTGGCCATAATGCCGATGCAGAGGCCGATGCAAAGGCCCATGCAGATCTGATGGTACTTTTGCCACATTTCTGTGGCCCATACCGCCATCTCTGCATGGTGCCATGTAATGGCACCAGCCATAATTGTTGTCACTGCAGACAACAATCTTATCTTAACCTTTGCCTTCACTTTACCTGTTAAAGCAAAGGCAGTGGCTCCAGCTGCCAATATGCCGATCCACGGCAGTGCCCGGTCATTAAGTGCAAACTGAAACACTTTTGCCGCCAGAATTCCGTCGGCAATGGCCATGGTAATGAGTATTGCCCGGCCGAGAAAGAAAAATGTGTTAACTGTTACGGAGTAGGCCTTCCGGCCCATTTTTTTGATTTTTTCCATTTTTTCCTCCTTTTGGGTTTTAAAAGTTTCTGTAATTAAATTTTACCATTTTTATGTAAATCGGTCAAGTTTTCAATATTTTCTTTTATTTTTTTGGCCAAATCCCTATTAATTCCCCTAACTTTAGTCAAATCATCGATATTAGCATTTTTTATTTTTTCGATTGTTCCAAATTCTTTAAGCAAAGCCTCTCTCTTAGCTTTTCCTATTCCATCAATTTCATCTAACTCTGATTTAGTCATACCCTTTTCTCTAAGTTTTCTATGATATTCGATTGCAGTATTATGAACTTCATTTTGTAAATTAGTAATAAAGAAAAATAAATTATCGGAAATTTCATATTCTTTTCTATTTACATCTACTAAAGCTCTAGTTGAGTGTTTATCATCTTTAACCATTCCATAAACAGGAATTTGATTTTCCAAATTATAAGCATTTAATGCTCTTTTTATTGCCTTTATTTGAGTAATACCACCATCTGCTAATATTAAATCAGGAAGAGTGCCAAAACCTCCTTTAGGATTTTCAATAGAATGTTTTAATCTTCTAGTTACCACTTCTTGTGTACATTTTGGATCATCTTGTCCTAATACTGTTTTTATTTTAAATCTTCTAGACATATTTCTTTTTATAATTCCATCTTGAGCAACACACATTCCAGCCACAATATATGTTCCTGAAATATTTGAAATATCAAAGCTTTCAATTTTATGTGGTAATTTTTCTAAATTTAAAACTTCTTTTAATTCATTTAAAATCTCAAATTTATCTTTTGATTTATTTTCAAGAGTAATTTTAGCATTATTTTGTGCCATTTCTACAAATCTTAGTTTTTCGCCCTTTTGAGGAGCTTTTATTTCAACCTTTCTTTTAGCGAGTTTAGTTAAATATTCTTCAATAACTTCTTTATCTTCGATTTCATCTTGAATCATTATCCTATTTGGAAACTCTATCTTTTCCATATAATATTGTTTTATGAAACCAGATAAAATTTCAGGAATTTCCATATCTTTTAATTCATCAAAAAAATAGTGTTCCCTATCTATCATTTTACTTCCACGTACAAAAAAGATTTCGATACAAACAGATAGTTCGTTTTTATATACACCTATTACATCTATATTATTCTCAGAAATATTTGATACCTTTTGTTTTGCTGAAATTCTTTCAATTGAATTCATCCTATCTCTAATGCTTGCAGCTTTTTCATATTCAAGATTATTTGATGCTTCATTCATCTGTAATTCTAGCTCTTTTAAAATTTTAGAAGTTTTTCCTTCAAGAAGC
The DNA here is from genome assembly GCA_947303785.1 of uncultured Clostridium sp. Classification (GTDB taxonomy): domain Bacteria; phylum Bacillota; class Clostridia; order TANB77; family CAG-508; genus UMGS1994. Next base: position 1,146 of record CAMYZH010000036.1, on the reverse strand, counting down.
ATAATTATTTGATTAATTAAAACCATATACTCTTCTTTTGAAACATATCTCATACAAGGTGCTAAACATCTTTTTATATGATAATTTAGACATGGTCTATCATTAAATTTAAAATTTTTACATTGTCTTATTTGAAATTTATCTTTTATAAAATTAAGCATTTCTCTTGCAGCCCCTGGATTGGCATAAGGTCCAAAATATTTTGCTCCATCATTTTTGATCTTTCGAGTTATAAAAATACTTGGATATTCCTCTTTCATACCAATTCTAATATATGGATAAGTTTTATCATCTTTTAATAAAACATTAAATTTTGGCCTATTTTCTTTTATTAAATTACACTCTAAAATAAGAGCTTCAGCTTCATTATCTGTTACTATATATTCAAAATGATCAATTAATGAAACCATATTAAGTATTCTTTGTGTTTTATTTGTTTTTCTAAAATATTGGGTAACTCTATTTTTTAAAGATATTGCTTTTCCAACATAGATAATTTCATCACTTGCATTTCTCATTATATAAACACCTGGTCTATGTGGAAGTTTCTTTAGTTCTGCTTCTATATCAAACATCTTATCCTCTTTTCTTATATTTTAATCTTCACAATATGCTACATATGGCAAGTTTCTATAATAATCTTCATAATCTAAGCCATATCCTAATACAAATTTATTTGGTATTTCAAATCCAACATAATCTGCTTCTATTTCAACTTTTCTTCTTTCTTTTTTATCAAGTAATGTACATATTTTTAAGCTTTTAGGATTTTTTTCAAGTAAATAATTTTTTAAAAATTTCATTGTTAGTCCAGTATCGATTATATCTTCAACAATTATTATGTTTTTATCTTTAATATCTGCTCTAATATCTTGTTTTATCATAATTTGACCAGAACTTTCTTTTTCATTTCCATAACTTGAAACTTTCATAAATTCAAGAAGTAATTTATTATTATCTATGTTTTTAGTTAAATCTGTAGCAAAATAAACTGCTCCTGTTAGAATACATATAATTATTATTTCTTGATTTTTATAGTCTTTTGTTATTTGTTTTCCAATCTCTTTAATTCGTTTTTGTAAATCTTGCTCTGATATTAATGTTTTTAAATTCATTTTAATTTTGGTAAGGTATTTTGTCCTTACA
>CAMYZH010000035.1 GCA_947303785.1 uncultured Clostridium sp. | reverse complement strand
TGATTATATAATTCAATTTTATATTTTTATGTTTCACATCATTGACACTTATACATACAAATAGCCAAAAAAAATAGAAAAAGCTTGCATTTATTAGAAAATGAGTATATAATATGTAAAGCAAAATATTTTACAAGAAGAGTGGAAGCCGAATTCCACTCTTTAGTTTTGATTGGAGGAAATGTTTTGGCTGAAAATAGTATTGAAAAAAAGACTGATGAACTTCTTAGAAAAATTATTCAAGACTTAGGTTATGATTTGTACGATATTGAATATCTTAAAGAAGGAAAAGAATATCATTTATGTATTTATATTGATAAACCTGATGGAATCAATATAAATGATTGCGAAAAAGTTACAGATGCGATAAATCCCATATTAGATAGAGAAGATATTGTTAAAGAACAATATTTTTTAGAAGTATCTTCTAGTGGATTAGAAAAAAAGCTTAGAAAAAAAGAACATTTTGAAAAACAAATTGGAAATAAGATTGAAGTCAAATTATTCACAAAGCTTGATAATAAAAAGATATTTGAAGGAATATTAAAAGAATATAATGATAAATCTTTAATATTGCATTATGAAGGAAAAGATGTTGAGATAGAACTTGATAAAATTGCAAGTGCAAAATCAGTTTTTGATTGGAATAATTAATATTTTCATAAAATGAAAGGAATGTGATAGGAAAATGAAAGCAATTGATATGAAAGAATTACTTGTTGCTATGAAAGAATTAGAAGAAGAAAGAGGAATTAAGAAAGAATATCTTATGGAATCTCTAGAAATGGCTTTAGTTACTGCATATAAGAGAAACTTTGATTCAGCAGATAATGTAAAAGTTGTAATTGACAGAGAAACTGGAGAAACTCATGTATATGCAAGCAAAACAGTTGTAGAAGCTGTAAAGGATGGATATTTAGAGATTTCATTAGAAGATGCTCAAAAGAAAAGCAAAAAATATGAAATTGGAGATATTGTAGATGTTGAAATAATTCCTAAAAACTTTGGAAGAATAGCAGCTCAAACTGCTAAACAAGTGGTTGTACAAAAAATTAGAGAAGCAGAAAGAGAAATTGTTTATACAGAATTCAATGACAAAAAAGGCGAAATAGTTACTGGATTAGTACAAAAAGCTGATGGAAATATTGTAGTTTTAGATTTAGGAAGATTAGAAGGAGTTATGCCTTTAAAGGAGCAGATTCCTACAGAAAATTACAAAGTTAATGACAAAATAAAAGGCTATGTTTTAGAAGTTGAAAAAGGTATAAAAGGAAATCCACAAGTCATAGTTTCAAGAAGTCATCCAGACTTTGTTAGAAGATTGTTTGAATTTGAAATTCCTGAAATATATGAAGGATTAATAGAAATAAAAAATATTTCAAGAGATGCTGGTTCAAGAAGTAAAGTTGCTGTATATTCAACAAATGAAAACATTGATCCAGTTGGATCTTGTGTAGGACAAAAAGGTGTAAGAATTCAAAATATCATAAATGAGTTAAATGGTGAAAAAATAGATGTTATAGAATGGGACGAAGATCCAGCTGTATTTATAGCAGCCGCATTACTTCCTGCTCAGGTTCTTGCAGTAGATGTTAAGGAAGAAGAAAAATTTGCACAAGTTATTGTTCCTGATGATCAATTATCGTTAGCAATTGGAAAATCTGGACAAAATGCGCGTTTAGCTGCTAAACTAACAAATTGGAAGATAGATATAAAGAGTGAATCTCAATTTAGAAAAATGTTAGAAGAAAGTCAAGAAATCTCTGAGCAAGAAGATAATGAAACAGAAGATGGGACAGTAGAAGAATAAAAGGGAGGAATTAATTTGAAAAAGGTTCCTGAAAGAAAATGTATTGGATGTGGAGAGTCAAAGCCAAAAAAAAATTTATTAAGAATTGTAAAAGACAAGGAAGGTGTTATTTCTATTGATTTAACAGGAAAGAGAAATGGTAGAGGAGCATATATTTGTTCAAATGAACAATGTTTAGATAAGGCTGTCAAATCAAATAGATTAGCAAAGAGTTTTGAAATAGAAATAGATAAAAAAATTTATGAAGATTTGAGGGATGTAATTGCAAACTTACCAAAAAAAGGTTAGTGGTTTATTACGGTTTAGCTTCTAGAGCTGGAAAAGTAGCTTATGGAGCAGATAGTGTTAAAGAATTAATTTTAAAGAAAAAAGTGTATTTAGTTATTATTGCTGAAGATGCTTCAATTAATACTCGAGAGAAATTTACAAATTATGCAACAGAGAATAATGTTAAAATAGTGATTTATGGTTCAATTAATGAAAATAGTAATTCAATTGGTAAAAAAAATAAAGCAATTATTGGCATACTTAATAAGAATTTCTCAGATGAAATACTCAAAATAATTGATGGGGGTGGTACTATTGGAGAAAATTAAAGTGCATGAATTAGCAAAAAAACTTAAAACAAATAGTAAAGAAGTGATGGATAAAGCCAAAGAACTTGGAATAGCAATCAAGAGCCATTTAAGTACCATCACAAGCGAGGAGGCGGAAAAAATAACAAAATCTATGGGGAAAGTAGAAAAAGAAAAGAAAGAAACAAAAAAAGAAATAGTATCAGATGAACCTGTTATTATGAGAAGAACTGTTATTATTAATGATGAAGATGAAAAGAAAACATCTGAACCAAAAGTAAAAGCAAAGAAAAATGAAGTCGGATTTATAGAGAAGAACAGAAATAAAGATTATAATATTGTTTATCGAAATAAGCAGTCAAAACCAATGTCAGTTGCAGAATTGTTTGGAATAAAGAAAAAAGAAGAACCTAAAAAGCCTGACATTGCTCAAGAAGATAAGAAAAGTGAAGAAAAGGTTAAAACTGAACCTATAACTACAGAGACTGTCAAAAAAGAGGAAAAAGCAGTTGTATCTGATATAGAGACTTCTTTAAAAAATAATGTTCAACCAAGAACAAATAATAACAGCAATAATTTCAATAAATATAATAATTCTCAAAACAGAAACAATAATAATTATCAAAAGAATAATTTTGATAAAAATAATAACAGAAATAATTTTAGAAATAATAATGGTTCAAATAATTTCAAAAATAACAATAATGGTACTTCTAATTTTAAAAGCAACAACAATTCAAACAATGGATATAGAAATAACAGAAAATTGGATGATAAAGGAATTGACAAGAAAATTAATAATATTATGGCTGTAGATATTGTTGAAAAAGAAAACACCATAGAATTTTCAAATAGAGCTATTGATAAACAAAAAAATAATCGTCAATTCGAAGAGCCAAAAGCCAAAAAGCAGGCTAAGAAAAAAGGAAAAAATGAAGAATTTAGTTCTGGAAAATTAAGATCATTAAAACAAGAAAGCAAATTATCAAATGTTGATATGCTTGATTATTATGATTTGAGCACTCAAAGAGGAAGAAGAAACGAAAAAAGAGGAAAACAAGAAAACAGAACAAAACAAAAAATCTTCAAATTAACAGAAATTACAATACCACCAATTATTTCTGTAAAAGATTTAGCTTCTGAAATGAAAGTTACAAGTGGTGATGTAATAACCAAATTACTAAACCTAGGAGTTATGGCTACAATCAATAAAGAAATAGATTTTGATATTGCATATTTAGTTGCTTCAGAATATGGAATAACAGCCAAGAAAAAAGACATTAAAACAGATGAAGATATTTTATTTGATGATAGTGAAGATAGAGAAGAAGACTTAATTTCAAGGCCACCTGTTATTGTTGTAATGGGACACGTTGACCATGGTAAAACATCTTTGCTAGATGCAATTAGAAAAACAAATGTTATTGAAGGTGAAGCTGGAGGTATTACGCAACATATAGGTGCATATAAAGTTAGTATAAATGATAGAGAAATTACCTTCTTAGATACTCCAGGTCATGAAGCTTTTACAAGTATGAGAGCTAGAGGAGCTCAGATTACTGATATTGCAATATTAGTGGTTGCAGCAAATGACGGAGTTATGCCTCAAACAATTGAAGCGATTAATCATGCAAAAGCAGCAGAAATACCAATTATAGTTGCTATTAATAAAATGGATTTACCTGGAGCAAATCCAGAAAAAGTTAAAGAAGGGTTAATGGAATATGGATTAGTTCCTGAAGAATGGGGTGGAGATACAATCTTCGTTCCAATATCTGCTAAAAAAGGTGAAGGAATTGATAACCTACTCGAAATGGTATTATTACAAGCTGATATGCTTGAATTAAAAGTTAATCCAAAGAAACAAGCAAAAGGTGCGGTAATTGAAGCTAAACTTGATAAATCTAGAGGGCCAGTAGTTACAATGCTTGTACAAAGAGGACAATTAGATGTTGGAGATACTATTGTAGTTGGATCATCAATTGGTAGAATCAGAACAATGATCAATGACAAAGGTAAAAAAGTTAAGAAAGCTGGACCATCTACTCCAGTTGAAATTACAGGATTAACAACAGTTCCAAATGCAGGTGATACATTCTATGAAGTTAAAGATGAAAAAACAGCTAAACACTTAATTGAAAGAAGAAGAGTTCAAGAAAGAGAAAAAGGATTAAATGCTACATCTATGGTTTCACTTGATGATTTATTTAACCAAATAGAGCAAGGAAAACTAAAACAATTGAATTTAATTGTTAAGGCAGATGTTCAAGGTTCAGTTGAAGCAGTAAAACAATCTCTTGAAAAATTGTCAAATAATGAAGTTAGAGTATCAGTAATTCATTCAAGTGTTGGTGCAATTACTGAAACAGATGTTACATTAGCTAAAGTATCTAATGCAATTATAATCGGATTTAATGTTAGACCAAATCCAATTGCTAAAATGGAGGCTGAAAAAGATGGAGTTGAAATCAACTTATATTCAGTAATTTATAATGCAATTGAAGATGTAGAATCAGCTATGAAAGGAATGCTTGATCCAGAGTTTAAAGAAGTTATTATTGGAAATGCCGAAGTTAGACAGACATTTAAAGTTTCAAATGTTGGAACAATAGCTGGATGTTATGTTACTGATGGAAAGATTGCTAGAAATTCAATAGTAAGAGTAATAAGAGATAATGTAGTATTATATGAAGGAAAACTAATTTCTTTAAAGAGATTTAAAGATGATGTTAAAGAAGTTGCATATAGCTATGAATGTGGTGTTCAAATTGAAGGATTTAATGATATTCAAGAAGGGGATATTATAGAAGCACACATTATGGAAGAAGTTAAGCGTTAATGTAAAAAATAGAAGGAGGTGTAGTGATGGCTAGTAATAGTAATAGAATGAATAAAGTTAATGAGGAGTTAAAAAAAGAAATTAGTATCGTAATATCACAAGAACTAAAAGATCCTCAAATTACAGGATTAATTAGTGTTACAAAAGTCGATACAACTCCTGACTTTAGATTTGCTAGAGTATATGTTAGTATGATAAATGCAAGAAGCAATAAAGGAAATTTAGCTAGACTTAAGAAATGTTCAGGATTTATAAGATCAATGATTGCTAAAAGAGTAAATTTAAGAACAACTCCTGAACTAGTATTTATATTTGATGAATCAATTGAATATGGTTCAAGAATAGATGCAATATTAGCTGAAATTACAAAAGATATGAAAAATGAATAAAAAAGAGAGGTATTTATAGATGACTTTAGATGATATAAAAAATGCAATTGATAATTCTAAAAGTATTGTTATTTTTGCTCATGAAAAACCAGATGGAGATGCAATAGGAAGTAGCTTAGCTTTCTATTTTGCAATGAAAAATTTAGGAAAAGAAGTTGATGCAATTATTCCTCATTTTCCAAATTATTATAAGTTTTTGCCAGGTTCTAATGAATCAAAACTTAAGCCATCTTTAAAAAAATATGATTTAGCAATAGCACTTGATTGTGGTGATATAACTAGATTAGATGATCCAGAAGGTACATTTTCAAAAGCTGAAACTAGAGTAAATATTGATCATCACTTATCAAATGGAATGTTTGGAGATTTAAACTATGTTGATCCAGTGTCACCAGCTTGTTGCCAAATATTAACTTCAATTTTTAAATATTATAAATATGAAATAACACAAGATATAGCTACTTGTTTAATAACTGGAATAATTACTGATACAGGCGGATTTAAATATGATGGAGTAACTTCAGAAACTTTTGAAATTGCATCAGAATTTTTAGAAAAAGGTGTTAAAATTTCAAAGATTTATAAAGAATCATTAAGCAATATATCAAGAGAAAAATTTGAGGCAAGAAAACTAGCAGCAAATAGGCTTGAGTTTTTAGAAGATGGTCAAATTACATATACATATATGACTAAAGAAGATATGGAGAAATTAGGAGTAGATCAGGAAGATTTGAATGGCATTGTTGAAAATGGTAGAGATATTCAAGGTGTTGAAATATCTATATTTCTATATGAAACAGACAAGGGATTTAAGGGATCTCTTCGTTCAAATAATTATGTAAATGTAGCAGATTTAGGAATATTATTTAATGGCGGTGGACATATGAAAGCTGCAGGATGCCTTTTACCATATTCACTTGATGAAGCTAAAGAAAGAATCATCTCACAAGCAAAAAGATTTTTGAAAAAATAAGAATATAAAAAGTGATTAATTATGAGATTAATCACTTTTTATAATATAGTGTAAATAAGAAATTGTAAATCGCAAGATAGTAGGTAAAATATGGATGGAATAATTATAATTAATAAAGAAAAAGGGATAACTTCATTTGGAGTAGTATCAAAATTAAGAAAAATATATAACACTAAAAAAGTTGGACATTGTGGAACATTAGATCCAAATGCAACCGGAGTTCTTCCTGTGATGATTGGAAATGCAACGAAAATTTCAAAATATTTAGTTGAACATGATAAAGAATATATAGCAACAATTAAATTTGGAATTAAGACCGATTCTGGGGATTCTGAAGGAAATATAATACTAGAAGATAAATTTAGATTAGATAGACAAAATGAAGAACTATACAAAAATAAAATTTTAGGATTAGTAGGTAAGCAAAAGCAAGTTCCACCAATGTATTCAGCAATTAAGGTTAATGGGAAAAAACTATATGAATATGCAAGAGAAGGCAAACAGATAGATCGAGCAGCAAGAGAAATTGAAATATATTCAATTAGTATAGAAAAGATAGACTATGATAATAATGAAATGATTATTAAGGTAAGTTGCTCAAAAGGAACATATATAAGAACATTGTGTGAATCTATTGCTGAAGAATTTGGAACAATTCGGATATATGAAAGAACTTAATAGAACTAAAGTAGATAATTTTATAATTGAAAAAAGTGTAAAACTATTAGAACTTGAAACTTCTGATAATAAAGATAAATACATAATTCAAGTTGAAGATATTTGTGATAATTTTGATAAAGTTGAATTCGATGAAAGAAATTTGAAGTTATTTTTGAATGGTGTAAAATTAACTATAAAACTAAAAGACGGTATATATAGAGTGTATAATAACCAAAAATTTGTAGGGCTTGGAATAGTAAAAAATGAGCTAATTAAAAGAGATGTTATTATTTAATAAAAAAGCGAGAAACCTTTGAAATATCGGGTTTTCCCGCTTTTTATATATTTGCTCTTAAATAGCGAACATTTTTTCGAAAAAAGTATTGACAAATGATAAAAAAAAATATAAAATACTACCAAACAGAAGTTCTAATATTAAGGAGGTAGTAAAAATGAAAAATGAAGTAATAACATATAGTGTTAATAAAACAAATAACAGAGGTTTATACATTTCAGTGCAAAATGGAGAAGTTTCAGTAAGAGCTCCTTGGTATGCTACGAAAGAGAAAATTCAAGAGGCTGTTTTATCAAAAAGAAAATGGATAATAAAAAAATTAGAAGAATATAAAGATGAAAAAGACATTAGTTTAAGACCAATTCAAATTCTAGGAGTAGTTTATAGTTTAAAAGTTTCATATAAAAATATAAATGTAATAGAATGTGATTTAGAAGACACAATAGTTAAAGTTAATTTACCAAAGAAATATAAAAAAATTAATAATGAGTCAATGACAGATATTTTAATTGACAAATTATATCTGAAAATTGCTGAAAAAGAAATTGACAACATAATGGATAAAACCAGATTAATGCTAGGATTTGCACCAGAAGATTATTCTTTTAAAGAAATGAATGATATATTAGCAAAATGCACACAAGATAATAAACTAGTAATAAATCCTAGAATTATTAGATACAAAAGAGAAATTATTGAATATATAATTTTACATGAATTTTGTCATATAAAATATAAAAATCATACAAAAAGTTTTTATAATATGATTGAAAGATACATGCCAAATTATAAAGAACATGAAGTAAAAGGAATGAAATATTAGAAGAAAATTGGGGCGCTTAATATTTTTGCGTCCTATTTATTTATAAAAAATTATATGATAGAATATGAACAAATTAAAATTTAGAAAACAATTGGAAGGATTTTATAATGGAATTCGATGATGAATATTTATTAGAACCAAACATAAAAAATGAAGAAGAAGAAAAACAAGAATTATCACTTAGGCCCAAGTTTTTAAAAGAATATATAGGTCAAGACAAAGTTAAAGAAAACATGAAAATATGTATAGAAGCAGCTAAAAAAAGAAAACAGCCATTAGACCATGTTTTATTATATGGTCCCCCTGGTCTTGGAAAAACAACACTTGCAAATATATTAGCAAATGAAATGAAAGCAAATATAAAAATAACCTCAGGACCTGCGATTGAAAAACCTGGTGATTTAGCAGCAATCCTAACAACACTTTCTGAAAATGATGTATTATTCATAGATGAAATACACAGAATGAATAGAAATGTTGAAGAAATACTATATCCTGCATTAGAAGATTTTACATTAGATATCATTATAGGAAAAGGACCAAGCGCAAGATCAATAAGGCTAGACTTGCCGAAATTTACATTAGTTGGTGCAACTACTAAAGCTGGAAGCCTGTCAACACCACTTAGAGATAGATTTGGTATAGTAAACAGGTTAGAATTATATGTACCGGAAGACCTAGATACAATAATTAGAAGATCTGCAGACATATTAGGAATAACTATAGATAAAGAAGCATCTTATGAAATAGCTAAACGTTCGAGAGGCACACCTAGAATAGCAAATAGATTATTAAAAAGAGTTGCTGACTTTGGATTAGTATTAGGAGATGGGAATATAACTCTAGAAATAGCAAAACTAGCATTAAACAAGTTAGAAATAGATGATTTAGGATTAGATAATACAGACAAAAAAATATTGGAATCAATTATATATAATTACAAAGGTGGACCTGTTGGAATTGATACATTAACAGCAACAATAGGAGAAGAAAATGGAACTATTGAAGATGTATATGAACCATATCTTATGCAAATAGGCTTTATTGCAAGGACTCCAAGAGGTAGAATAGCTACACCACTTGCATATGAACATTTAGGAGTAGAGTATGTCAATAGGGACGGACAATTTTGACACTAAAAAATTAATATATTAGAAAATAGGAGTATAGAGATGGAAGAATTATTTGATGTTCTAAATGAAAAAGGAGAATATACAGGGATAATAGAAAATAGAGAAAAATGCCATAAAGATGGATTATGGCATAAAGCAGTTGTCATATTTATAATAAATTCCAAAGGACAAGTTTTATTACAAAAAAGAAGTTCTAAAAAGAAGTTATGGCCTAATATGTGGGATATTACAGCAGGAGGACATGTGCTTTCAGGAGAATTTGGATTTGAAGCTGCAATTAGAGAGTGTAAGGAAGAAATAGGAATTGAGTTACAAAAAAATGATTTATTATTTATAGGTTCATCAAAATCTACAAACATAAAAGGGCAAATAGTTAATAACCATTTTAATGAATACTATATAGCTAATAAAGATGTAGATGAAACTAAACTAAAATTACAAGAAGATGAAGTATCAGAAGTAAAATGGTTTGATAAAGAAGATATTGTAGCAAAAATTAAAAATAATAAAGAAGGAATAACAGATAAAGAAGGATGTTGGGATTATTTAGTTAAATATTATGAATGGAGAAAGACTAAGGAGCAGATATGAAAGATGAAAAGAGCACATTAATTAAATACATAAAAAAAGATTTTCTAATAATAGTCATAATTGCTATAATTGCAATATCTGCTATTTTTACAAAATCCTATACTGACTTAGATGAAATATGGAATTTTAATTTTGCCCAAAACATCAGTAGAGGATTAATTCCATATAAAGACTTTAATATGATAAATACCCCATTTCTTGGGATTATTTGTGGATTAGTTTTAAAAATATTTGAAAGTCAATTAATTGTCATGAGAGTAATGGCTGTTATATTAATGTGTTTAGTTTTTGGAGTTTCGTATAAAATTATTGAAAAACTATTACCTAAAACAATTACTTTGCTTTTATTGGCTATAATACTAGCACTATACAAAGAAGTAATGAGAATTGACTACAATTATGCAACATTACTAATAGCATTAATAACACTTTTTATTGAATTAAAAAATATACCAAAAGATTATTTTGAATATAGTTTTAAATACAACTTTTTAATAGGATTATTAGCGGGAACTAGTGTTTTATTTAAACAAAGTGTAGGAGCGATAATTGTAATTTCTGTATGTGGTTATAAAATTTTAGGAATACGAAAAAAAGAAGAAATAAAAACATTTTTAAAAATAGCTTTTACTAGATTATTAGGTGCCTTAGTACCACTTTTGGTATTAACAGTCTATTTAGTTTTGACAGGTGCATTAAGTGGATTCATAAGTTATGCAATTTTAGGAATAAAAACATTTTCAAATAGAATTCCATATACATATTTATTAAAAAATTCATCAATATCTAGTCTTGCTTATTTGGTTCCACTTTTTTTAATAATAATGTTTGTTATGACATTGCCTAAAAAGGTAGATCCAAAAAAACATATTTTATTTGCATATTCAATTTCTACGTTTTCAATGACATTTCCTATATCAGATGAAATTCATTTTTTAATAGGATCACTAATTACAATAATATCAGCATTTTATATCATTTGCGATTTTGTGATAAAAACATATTCATCTGACATAAAAAAAGAATATAAAGAAATTAGTTATATGATTATTACATTTATATCTACATTATGTTTAGTTATGATGACATATACATCATCAATAAGTTTTATTGATGAATATATTAAAGTACCTAAAGAAGAAACACTTAAACATTTTAGTAGTATTCCTAAAAATGAAGATTTGAGTAATAGAATAAGTTTAGTAGATAAATATATAGAAAATCAAAGAAATATTGGGAAAAATGTATATATTCTTGATTCAGAAGCTGCATTATATTTCATTCCATTAGACATTTATAACAAAGATTATGATATGTTTCAAAAAGGAAATCTTGGAAAAGATGGAGAAGATGGAATAATAGATAAAATAGAAAATGAGGAAAATGCAATTTACTTACTTAAAGAAATAAATATAAATTGGCAACATCCTCAAAAAGTTCATGAATATATAACTAATAATTTAAGAAAAGTTGATGAAATTTCATATTATGATGTTTATACTAAATAAAATATAAACATCATAATATAAAAAATTATTCAGTAATGATATAACTTACTGCAGATTGAGCTTCTAAAGTATTTTTAAAAGTTACATCTTTTATAACCATATTAAAATTGATGTTATAATTTGCCCTGTTAATCATAACAATAGCAATTGAGCCATCTAGATTTTTAAATGCAGTCATAGTAATATCTTCTAAATATTTACTAAAAGCAATCCTAACAGCGCCAGGCTTTATAACTTTACTAAAATGTCCAATATAATAAAAAGCTAATCTTTGTAAGCATAACAGGACTATTACAATAATTCTTTTTATGGTTTGGTCCACCAGTACTATCTAATAAAATATTCCAATCTATGTAACCATTTGTACCATGATTTAAATCTTCGCATATATCATGTGCATATTGATTTTCAAAATCTTGAGAAGGATTAAATGAAAAACAACCTTCTGTATGGAATAATAGCTTATCTGGAAAAATCTGTCTACATAAAGAAATGTTATCAAAATGATTGCCAGAGTACCAATGAAAAGCTATTCCAGAAGCGGCCTCTAAGGCTTTTGGGTTACTAAATTCAGCCAAAGCTCTATTTAAAAGTTTTTCTTTATTATGATCATAAATCAAAATTTTTGTTTTTATATTATTCTCTTGGAAAGTTGGATAAAGGTAATTTATCAAAAAATCCACCTCATCTTGTGGGTTATACAAACAAGATTCCCATATTGGCATTGCATTTGTTTCATTTTGAATAGTCATAAAATCAATTTTAATACCTTCTTGTTCATAAGCTTTAAGATATTTTACTAAGTAATCTGCATATGTTTGTTTATATTTATTTAAAAGCTTTCCACCTAAAGTGAGCATTTTAGTGTTTTTCATAAATTTTGGAGGGCTCCATGGAGATGCTAAGAATTTTAAATTTGGATTAACTTTCAAAGCGTCCTTAATAAATGGAATTAAATATTTTTGGTCATGTTCTATACTAAAGTCAGATAAGTCATGTTTTTTTGCATAACTATAACTTTTTATTGAAAAGTCACAACTTCCAATTGATAGTCTACATAAAGAATAATTAATATTTGAAAAATAGTCTTCCATAAATTGTTTTTTCTTATTTTCTGGTAAAAGACTGTAGCAATATGCACTAGCTTCAGTCATTGCACCACCAAAACCGTAGAATTCTTGATATGTAATATCTGGATAGATATTAACAATTTCAGCTCCCTGAAATTTACAATACTTTTTTGGTTTTACTTTAGATTCGTGAAAATATAAACCTTTACTATTATTAGTTTCAATTTTTTTTATTTCCATACTAAATTTCATTTCTTTCTTAATTTAAGGTAATTATATCATATTTTTCTATATAAGAAAAATATAATTTAACTCAACCAAATATTGAAAAATCAACTAATTTATAATATTATATAAAAGAAAAAATAGATAAAAAGAGGAATAAAAATGAAGGTTTTAATGCATGTATGTTGTGCACCATGTAGTGTATATTGTATAGAGAGTTTAAGAAAAGAGAATATAGAGCCTGACTTATATTGGTATAATCCTAATATTCATCCTTATCAAGAATATAAATCACGTAGAGATTGTTTAATTGAATATGCAAAAATAGTTAATATAAATGCAATTATTGAAGATGAATATGGTTTAGATGAATTCTGCAAAGAAGTGGTTAAAGATTTAGATGGCAGATGTGTAAAATATTGTTATCCTGTAAGGCTTAGAAAAACATTTGAGTATGCAAAAGAACATGGATATGATGCAGTCACAACTTCACTTTTATATAGTATTTATCAAAAACATGATTTTATAAAAAAATTATGTGAAGATTTGAGTAAGGAATTTGGAATAGAATTTTTATATAGGGATTTTAGAATTGGATTTTGGGATGGCCATGAAAAGGCCAAAAATGAAGGATTGTATATGCAAAAATACTGCGGTTGTATTTTTTCAGAGGAAAGTAGATATAATAACCCAAATTCACCGAAACCAGAATTACCAGATGATTTTGAATTTTTACCTATGAAGAGAAGTATAGTTATAAAAAAAGAAAAAGATAACAAAGAAAAATATATGGATTTACTTTTAGAAGCAGATCCAGAAAAAGAAGTAATAGAAAAGTATTTGGAAGATGGAGAATTATTTGTATTAACACATAAAGAAGAAGTAGCATGTGTAGCTGTAGTTAGTAGAATTGATGATAAAACATGTGAATTAAAAAACATAGCAACTGCTGAAAAGTATAGAGGACAAGGCTATGGGAAAAAGATGATAAAATATTTATTTGATAACTATAAACAAAAATATGAAAAAATGATTGTTGGAACAACGGAGAATAATATTCCTTTTTATGTAAAAGCAGGATTTGATAAGTATTATAAAACTATAAAAAATTTCTTTGTGGATAATTATAAAGAAGAAATAATAGATGGAGATTTACATTGTATAGATATGTATTACTATTCAAAAGATTTAAAGAAATAATAAATTAGTTTTAAAGGAGAATAAATTATTATAAAAACAAATAAATTAAATGGAATAAAAGAGGGAAGAACTAGGAGGGAATATATATGGAGAAAATAAAACAAAGAAGAATTGAATTAGACATAGCAAGAGCTTTTGCAATTATGTGCGTTATATTATGCCATGCAACGGAAACGATTTATTCATTTAATAGAATTGGTTGGATAAAACTAAGTAGCATATCGAGAATTTTTATGTTTTTTTCGTTTACAATTGGGAGATTAGGGGTTCCTATATTTCTATTTTTAACAGGAACGCTAATACTAAAAAAGAAATTTCAGGATGATAATGATGTATATAAATTTTATAAAAAGAGTTTAATACCATTAATTATAGTAAATCTTATCTGGATTATAATATATAATATATATTTTTGGATAAGTAATCAAAAAAATGTAGTTACATGTGAATTCATAATAAAAGAATTATTGTTATTAAAACAGGTTCCTTTACCAAATATGTGGTATTTTCCTATGATTATTGGTTTATATATAGTATTGCCATTTGTATCAAAGATAGTAAAAACTTTTTCAAAAAAAACACTATTTATTCTAATAGGTGTAATGTTTATTTATTCATTCATTATACCTATGATAAATACAGTGCTAACTATCATTCGGTATTAAAGATTCATATAAACTACTATTAGATGTTTCATTCTTAGGAGGAGTGTATGGAATATATGTTGTTTTAGGATATTATTTAGATAACATTGAACATAATAAAAATATTTTTTTATTTATAACGGCCATAGTATGTTTTATAATAACATGTATATTTCAATTACTTTCATATAGCAAAATATTCCAAAACAGTGTTGGATATAATGTTTGGTATGATTTCCCTTTTTTGCTAATTTGCGCTGCATGCATATATAAAATGATATTAAATATTGACACTTCAAGAATTAATAAAAAAGCAATTAACATTGTTACTTTTATAAGCAAAACAAGTTTAGCAACATTTTTTTTACATATAATAATTCAAAGTATTATTGCACCACATATAATAGTCCTAGAGATTATAATGCCGTTAAAGGTTATACTGGTATTTATATCTAATTTTATTATTTGTTTGTTATTAAATTT
>CAMYZH010000034.1 GCA_947303785.1 uncultured Clostridium sp. | reverse complement strand
TTCTTCATTATTAGAAAATCTTCCAATTTTTGTATTTAATACAATTTTATATGTTCCTTCTGGATATTTTGGAATAGGATCAATTAAACCTGATAATTTATTTAATTCATAAATTTCAAAAATATAATTAAAACCAGATTCTAATTGAATTTGTGTATTATCAATTGAATTAAATAATAATGAACTTATTGTAGGATAAATTGTATTTAAATTGTTATTTTTATCAACAATATTTTGTTTTTGATTTGGTATTTTTACAATATTAAAATTAATATTTCCAGATAAATTTTCTATATTTTTATTTTCTATCCAAATTGAAAATTTTTCTCCTTTTGATATTTTAAATTGAAATTGATTTATACTTGATAAATTTTCATTATTATCAAATGAATTAATTAAGATATTTCCTTTTGATGAATTAATTGAATTATTAATAATTCCATTTGAATCTTTAATAAATCCTGAATTATATATTAAATTATATGTTCCGATTTGATAAATGTATTATATGTCCAGATTCTGGATATTGAAATTCTGATGATATAATTCCATTATTTTGAACATTAATTTCATAATTTCCAATAAAATTAATATTTTTATGTTTAATAATATCAATTTTATATAATGTATCTTCTACAATATTATTAATTAATAATGCATTTAAATTAATATTATTATCATTTAAATTTGAAAAATATATTGATTTTTTATATGAAAAACTCATTATACACCTAACTCATTTAAATGTTCAATTGCTTCTGATTCACTATTAAAAGGACCGAGCAAAAAAATCATGAATTTCTTGATTATAATTTATTGAAATAATTTCATAAGAATTTGTATCTTGATTATATATTATATAATAATTCATATTATTGGAAGTTCCATTATTTACAGGTAATGCTAATCCTAATCCTAAGTGATTACCTAATATATTATTAGATGATTGTGAATTATTAACACTTCCTTCTTCATTATTTTTTTCTTTATTAAAAAAATAATTTTCAGCTTTTAAAGTAATATATTTATTTTTATGATTAAAAGAAATTATAGTAAATCCATTTAAATATTCTGTCATTTGTCAAGATCTCCTACACTTCTTCACCTTCAGTACTTTCTTCACCTTCCATGCCTTCTAATTCATCTCCGGTGCTTTCTTCTGATGGTTCTTCTCCGCTTTCAGCTCCTTCTTCGCCTTCTTCGCCTCCTCCGCTTGTAAAAGTGTTTAATTGTATATCTTTTTGTAAAATTTCTTTAAATGTAGATGAAGTATTATCTTCAGCATTTTTAAAATCAATATCACCATTTTCTTCAATTCTTGCTTTGAGATATGCGATTCTGGCATTTTCTATAACTTCTTTAAATTTTAATTCTTTATTATGTTTAATCTTATCTTTATCCCAACCCATAAACAATTCTAATGCCATTTCTTCAGAGAATAAATTAGCAGCACCTTCATCACCAAGTGCACCTTTTACCATAGCAAGTTTTGATTCAAGACGTTTTTGTCTTCTGTATTGTTCATATTCAACAGGTGGATTAATAATAATTTTAATTTTATTTCTTGATAACTTATATAAATCCCATAATCCTGTATATTTAAGATGAACTATAGCACCATCCAATAATCCTGCAGCAAAACGTTTTTGTTGTTGCATAATAAATTTTGCAAAGTTTAATTCATCTGCTGTAATACCTTGATCATCACCATTATTAATTAAAGCAGATTGTTCACCAAAAAATCTTGAAATTGGAATATTTAATGATCTTAATAACTTTTTAATAAAATAATCTAAGTCATCTAAATTACCAAAATTATGATTTGCTTGTAAAGGATTTACTGTAATACCTGTTGAGTCAGCACCTTTTACAAACCAGAAGTTTTCAGTGATTTGCATTGGATCATATGCTTTTCCAACGGTACCTGTATTTGGATCATAAACTTTTTTGGTACCAAACTGTTTCATTAATTTTGCAACTTCCATTTCACCTTTTGATTTTGACATCTTACCAACATCAACATTAAATACATATTTTTCAGGTGAACGTGAAACACGATAAATTAAAATTGCATCTTCAATTAATTTTAATTGATTAAATGGACGTTTAGCTCTTTCTAATGGTGAATAAACTAACTTATTATCTTGATTATAAATACCTGAATCAATATATGTTAATTGTTCAAATGGTAATACAATACACTTATCTTCAAGTAATTCTTCATAGCAATTTAATGAAGAGTATGCACCAAGAATTGTTCTAGTTGCACCATTTAAAGAACTATAACCTAATGTATGAGCTAAATTAAAATTATCAGCTGCAGTATTAGTAATCATTATTCCAATCTTTTTTCTATTTTGTAAATCATAACAAAATTCATAAGCATCATTTGGAATAATATTAATACCAATAATTCCTTGCTCTAAATCATCTTTTGCAACAATATTTTCCCAACATATTTGTCCTTCAACAATTAATGTTCTAAAATATTCTTCAATATTATTATCAAAATCAAATAAATCTAAATATTCATTAATAGCATTTTTAATAATTTCTACATCACTTGCTTCTAATGAAGGATCATTTATTTTTACATTTATTAAATTATTATTTTCATCAGGAATATTTGATGAATAACAAATCATATCTATGGCTTGAGCAATTTCACCAAATTGACTCATGTTTCTATAATCTTGCAAATGCGCAATTTTATTTGTTGTTTCAGCAACATAAATGTTATCAACAGATTGATTTACAATAAATGAATTAATATTTGTTCCGGTTTCATATAAACTATTAAAATATCTATTAATAGTAGACATATTTGCAATTTCAGTACCATTTGAAATTGTATTAAATAAGTCTAATTTATAATTGTTTTCATTAGCTTTATCTTTATTAATAATAAAAAAATCTCGCCAACCCATAGACTTTATCTACCTTTAAAATAAAAATTTTTATTAAATAAAATAAATATTTTTTATTATTTATAATATTATTTAATCTATGAATAAAATAATAAATATAAATAAAATTTCAAAAAATTTGAATTAAAAAATAAATGAAATATAGATCATTTAATGAAGAACTTTTAATTGCTACTGCTTTGTTAATTAATGTATTTAATGACATTATTATAGATAGAAGACGTAGAGGTCCAGCAAGAGATTATTCAAAGGCTATATCTTTAAAAGAAATTGCTCAACAAAAAATAGAAATTCCATGTATTATTGGTGACAGAAGTCATATTTTAAGATCTTTAGAAAATGAAGCAGGTAAATATAAATTACCATTGATTATTCTTTCAAATAAAAGTATTAAAACTGATACTGTTAGAATGGTTGATCTTCATAATGATGTATTTTATCAACAAGATAATCAATTTTATGATTTAGATCCTGAAGATCCTTTATATAAACCTCAACAATTAGGTAAACGTCGTGCTCAACCAATTAATATGGAATTTGATATGACTATAATTACAAAATATAGAGAAGATATGGATCAAATTTTAAGTAATTGGGTTGTGTTTTTTAGACCAGATGTTTATGTAAAATGGTGGAGCCCAAGGAGAGAAGGTGAAACAATTAATTCTCAAATTTTATGGAATCATAATATTAGTCATGAATTACCAATAGAATATAATCCAACAAGTGTATTTACTTATAAATCAACTACAGCATTTACATTTAAAACTTGGTTATTTCCTGGTATGTATTCTGTTGAAAATAAAATAGATCCAGATGCTGAAAATATTATTAAAAAGTTTAAATTTTTTCCAAATAGAGGTGATTGGTGGGATGAAGAAGATCTTGCATCAGGAGAAAAAGATTCTAATTTAGGAGATGATACATATTATTTTGGAGAAATAGAAGAAAATGATAATACAAGTGGTGAAATAGGTCCAAGTGGTGATACTATTATAGATGATGAATATGATCCTGATGATTTATATAAATTAAATAAAATTCCAATAAAAGATATGGGACAAATGGGATTTTGGGGGTTGGAAACTGGACAAAGATTTCATAATTTAGGAAGTGATCCAGAAGGAATTAAAGCAGGACATTATATGGTAAATAATGTATTTTCACAAAATTATCCAGAAATTTCCGGTGATCCTGTATTATCAAAAATAAAATATAATTCATTAGTTGGTGATATTTTTTCAAATTATGATAAGTATTTAATTAATCATTGGGAATTATATCAAAATTGCTTACATCTTGATAAAATAAAAGATCAAGTTGGAACTGCATTTATTAAAAATGTTTATTTTAAAAAAGGTTTTTCAATTTCAGCAGCATTTGAAGAAATACCATCTGGTGATTTTTTATATGGAAAATTTATTAAAAGTTATATAAATGAAAATAATAATATTATTAAAACTGATTTTGAATATAGTTTTACTGAACCTATGCAAATGACATTAAATTATAATGTTGATAACAAAAATTTAACAATTTCTTCATCATTTTATGATGTATATCATCATATTGATGCAATAAGTATTTTTAATAGTTCTAAAGGAATTTATCATAAATTATTTATTGAAAACAATAAAGGCCAAAATCAAAAAATAAAAATGAATTTTGAAAGAGTTTGTGATGAAGAATTTAATTTAATACCTGAAAAATCAAAGACTCAAACTAAAAATGTTATTCTTTTTAATAAATTAATTGAAGGGAGAGATATTGAATTTGAATTTCAAACTGATAAATTTAAAGATAATGCAATAAAACTTTTAAATATATTATCTGTATATAAAAATAGTGATAGATTGGAATTAAATGAAATTAAACCAAATGAATTTGAATTGGTATTTAATGATTCAAAAATTGGTCAAATTTTAAGATCAAAAGGTTTATTAGATTTGCCATTTAGGACATTTTCAACAATTTATGAAACTACTTTAAATGGATATAATTATCAAATATTAATTAATAGTTTAATTTATTTAGTTCTTAAATCATCAGAAAATAATGTAGATAATGTTGATATATATGATTATGGTGTAATTTCACCATTAAAATTTAGTTATAATCATGCTCCTATATTTGAAATAACAATTCCTGAATCTAAAATGTTATTAGGATTTGCTTTTGATATGGAAATTTAAGCATAAAATAATAAATAATTTAAAATGTAAAAATATTAAAATAAATAAAGAAATTAAGGAATAAATTAAATGAAATCCATAAAAGATAATACTAAGTTATTAGTTGAACAAATTTTAAATGGAAATCTATTAGATGCAAATTCAACATTAGCTTCTTTAGTTATTGAGACCGAGAATCAAAGAGAGGATCAGATTAGACATACTATATTTGAAGCCGAAGGTGATGAAGAGGTCGAAAATGTAGATGATACAGCTGAAGAAGGCAATGAAGAAGTTGAAGGTGGTGAAGAAACAGTAGATACTACTGATATTGATGAACCAACTGATGGAGATCCAAGTTTAGGCGATAATTTAGACAACAGTGTTGAAGATGCTGCTGTTTCAGAAGGTGAAATGACAGAAATGAGCAATGATGTTGTTGAAATTAATTGTGAAATTAATCAAAAGATTATCAGCAAGTTATATGATAAAATATCTAATTTAAAGACAATTTTAAATTCTAAAGATATGGATCATGACACAAGAGAGTATATTACTCTTGAAACTAAATTATCATATTATGGTAATAAGTTAGAGGAACTTCAGTCAAAAACAAATCCTGCTATAGATCAGACTAAGGTTGAAGAAAGAATTACTAAGATTGAAGCTGCTTTAGCATCATTAGAAAGTGAAATTGGTTCTACATCTGATGTTCCAGAAGTAGAAGATTCAGCTGATGCTGCTGAAGGTGATGTTGATGATCTTGGTGATACAACTGAAACTGCCGCTGAAGGTGGTGAAGAGGAAGCTGAGGAAGAAGAAGGTGAAACCGAGGAAACAGCTGAAGGTGGTGAAGAGGCTGCAGAAGAAGGTGAAACTGAAGAAACAGCTGCTGAAGGTGAAGAGGAAGCTGAAGAGGCTTAATAAATTCAAAAAATTAATATAAAATTTTATAAATAAAATAAATAACGATTATAAGATAAAATTGGAGAGTAATAAATGCAAAGTTTCAAAAAATTATTAGAATCTGTGCGTTCTACAAATCCAGGTCTAATAAGCGAAGAAGCTGCAGATCAAATGCTAACTGATTATGAAAATGGTATTAATCAGATTAAATCTGATGCTCTTGCAGAAGGTCAAGCTTTAGGATTTAAGGAAGGCTATGATGAAGGCAAACGAATTGCCCAAGATGAAGCCAAGAAAGCATTAGATGAATTAACAGAACAGTTAGATCAAGAAGCAACTGAAAAGGTCAAGTCAATTATCGAAATGTTAAATGAACAGCATGCAGAAAAATTACAACAAGTTTATGACATGTTGAAAGAGCAAACTGTTCCAAGAGAAGAATATGATAAGCTTGATTCTGAATGTGCAGATAAACTTAAGGAAGTCTATGAATGTACTCTTAAGAAATGTGCTGATGAAAAAGAAGCTGCTCTTGAAGAAGCTGAGAAAGAAGCTAAAGTTAAGATGGAATCAAGAGAGACTTTCCATTCAAAGAAACTTAAGGCTGTAAAACTTTTACTTGAAGAAAAAGTTTCAACCGCTGAAAAAGCATTAGCAGAAGAAAAAGAAAGAAAGCTTGATATTTTATCAGAACAAGTTGAAAAATATTTAAATTATGCTTTATCAGAAAAGATTCCTACAAAGCAAATTATTTCTGAACAGAAGTTTGCTGCGGCTAATAAGACAATTGAAAAGATTTCTTCAATTTTGAAGTTAAATCATATTTTACAAGAATCTAAGGATGGCATTTTTAATGATTATGAAGCTGAAATTCAAAAGCAGAAAGATCAGTCAAATAAGTTATTAGTTGAAAATGCTGATTTAAAATCCAAGTTAGATAAACAAGAAGCAAAGTTAGTGCTTGAAGAAAAAATTTCAAAATGTGTTCCTTCAGAAGCAGCATTTTTAAGAACCTATTTTAAGAATGCAGATTCAAAGAAGATTATAGAGGAACAGATTGAAGATGCAAGAGCTGTTTTTAAGAGATTGCATGCCGAAAAACGTGCAAGCTTGGTTAAAGAGCAGGAAAAGAAAGTTGCTGCAAAACCAACAGCTGTAGTAGTAGAAAATAAAGAAACTGCAAAGAAAGAAGAGCCTGTTAAGGAAGAACCACAGGTTGTAGCAGAAGCAACTGAAACACCAAACAATTTTAACAGTGTTTATGTTTCAATGTTAAGTAACAAATAAAAAATTTAAAATTATAAAATAAATAAGGAATTAAAATTATGTTATTTAAAGGCGTACAAAATCAGGCTGAGATTTACAAGAAATGGCAGCCCCTCATTGATTGCCAGGGAGACATCAAGGATGAGTCAGTAAAGATGTCAACCGCTATCGTTCTCGAAAATGTTCAATCACAAATTGATGAACAGTATAAAATCCAAAATTCACGTGGTCTTTTAACTGAAGCTGCTGGTATTACTACTGGTGGTTCTATGGGTCCATACTCTGCTGCTGGTTCATTATCAAATACAGCTGGTCAGCAAGGTGATGCTCGTGTTCCATCAATCGTTATTCCAATGATTCGTCGTATTTATCCACAGTTAATCGCTCACAAGTTAGTTGGCGTTCAGCCAATGCAGGGCCCAATTGGTATGGCATTTGCTTTCCGTGCCAAGTATGGTCGTAATTCATCAGGTATTGAAGGTAACAACGTTTATCAGGGCCAAGAAATTGGTTATCTTAATGCATATGCCGATCACACTGGCAAACCACAGGATGCATTAAAATATGGTAAACCTGTTGCTGGTCCATCCGGTGAAGTTCTTGGTGATCAGGGTCAAGTTGATTTAACAGCTGCTTCATTATCAGGCAAGACTGTTGCTGATTTAGATCCAGATAAGCAGACAAATACATTATTTGAATGCTTCTTTGGTCCTACTGCAAATGGTATGGTTTATGGCAATACCAATAAGACAATCGGTGATGGTGCTGATACATCTGATGCAGAAAACTGGGCTGTTGGTACTACAATGCCAGAAGCTGGTTTCGAAATTCTTAAAGCTACTGTTACTGCTAAAACCCGTAAGCTCGGTGTTCAGATCACTCGTGAAACTGAAGAAGATATGAAGGCAATGCAAGGTCTTAATGCTCAGAACGAAGTTTCTGATATTATTTCCTATGAAATTGCTCAAGAAATCGATCGTCAGTTACTTGGTGAAATCGTTCAGGCCGCTATTCGTATGGGTAATGCAATGACATGGTCCCCAGCAGCTGCTGATGGCCGTAATCAGACAGACCGTATCAATGGCTTATATACAACAATCTTAACAAAATCAAATCAGATTGCCACACAATCACGTCGTGGTGCTGCTAACTGGGCAGTTTGCTCACCTGCAGCAGCAGCTTTACTTGAATCACATATCTACGATCCACTTGGCGTAGCTGGTGGTTTAGGCAATGCTAAGGCTTTCGGTGGTTCAATGGATAATGGTGTTGGTGTTACTGAAATCGGTGCTCTTCGTAATGGTACCATTAAGCTTTATCGTGATACCTTAGCTGGTGGCGATTATATTCTTTTAGGTTTCAAGGGAAATTCAGTTTATGATGCTGGTATTATTTACTTACCATACATTCCATTGGAATTAATGCATGCTGTAGATCCTTTCACAATGAACCCAGTAACAGCTGCTCGTACCCGTTATGGTGTTACAACCAATCTCTTTGGCGCAGGTCAGTTCTATCAGTTCATTGGTTTACCAGATCTTACTGCAGATCCAAATACTCAAGGTGTTGCAAAGCAATTTGTACAGATCTAATTTATTTAGATTATTTAAAAACTTTAAAGGTTGGAAGAAATTCCAACCTTTTTTATTTTATCATTTTAAATATTAAAAATTATAAATATATTAAAAATAATAGTAATTTTTATATTTAAAGAGAGATTAATAATATGTTAAAGAATTTTAATAATTATATTAAAAGTATTGTTTTAGAACAAGTTACAGAAGATAAAGATGAAAAATATATTAAGTTAGTTTATCATTGTAATGAGTTTTATGTTAGATATTTATCACCTTTAGCTGATGAATATAATGTCAGTATAACAAAACAACGTAATAATGTATTTTTAGCATTTGGTACTTTTGAAAATATTATTAAAGCTTTTAATAATTTAAAAGTTGATGAAATGTTTATGGAAAAACCAGAAGATTTTGTTATAGTTGCTCCTATGTATTGCTTTAATGATACAGAATATGAACATAAAATGCAACGTGGTGAATTATATGCTCCAGCATTTATTTCAGCAGGAGTTCCAACACCAACTACACATGATGTTGATAATGTTGCAAGAAATGCTGTTTTTGGAAGATGGTTTGATTTTTATCAGAATGAAAAGAAAGGCCAAAAACTTTTAACAATTGCTCCTTCAAAATTTAAAAAATATATTAAAGAAGTTCAAAAGAAATATAATTTAACTGATAATGATAATATTTTTATTGAATTTTCTGTAAATTGTGAAGATTGGAAAAATAATATTTTTGAAGATATGGCAGAATATCGTTCAGAAGATGAGATTAATGAAATTAATTCAAATAAAGAAAAAGAAATTGATTTTGATTATGATTTAGCAAAAATGCCAAAAGAAAATAATGAAGATCATAGAAAAGCTTTAAAAGATATTAAAGTTACAAAAAAGACTTATAAAGAAAATAAGATAAAATAATTTTTTAAAATATGCTAGGTCTAATTTAAGATTTAGCATTTTTTGTATCTTTTTAAAAAGAGAATAAATATATAAAATAGATTTATAGTTTTTATAATGAATAGATATCAAGAACTTCCAACATCAACTTATAATGCAGCTAATACAACAAAGTGGATTTTTAATTTACCATTAGGAAGTCTTTTTAATTTAAAAAAAGAGACTTATAAAGACGGTAATATTTTAGATTATCCATTAAATTGTAAATCTGTACAATTTCCTGAATTTAAATTAGGAACTACACAAGTTTCATTTTTAAATTATTCATTTGATGTTTCAACTAGACAAAATTTAACTCAAAAAATATTAACTATAAATTTTTTATTATCAGAAAATTGGTTACAATATTTAATGATGTTAAAATGGTTTGAGTTATGTGATTTTACTAGATATAATCAAAATAGAGAAGATACTGTTGAAATTGATCTTGGTAATGGAATAAAAAGAACTATTATAACAGACGCATATGAACAATGGATGATAGAAACTGGAAAAAATCCATATTATTCAACACAAGGACCTGTAGTTAATTGTAATTTATATCTTTTAGATAATTTTATGAATAGACAGGCAACATTTAATTTTGAAGGATGTTTTTTAACATCTTTAAAAAATGTTGAATTAGATTATTCTAAAACTGAAAATACAGAAATACTTGTAACTTTTACAATGTCTTATTATAAGTATAATTTGGTTTGTAATGATTTAAAATTAAAAGAATTCATTTTAGATGGTGGTATTAATTTGGATGAACATGATCAATTAATAAACAACTGATTCTTTCCACCAATCAGGAAAAATTTCCATAGCATTCATTGCTAAATTTCCAAAATCACTATCTAAAATATATGTATTTGCATAATCGGTACTTGAACGAATACTTCTTCCTGACATTTGAATTAAGTTAATACAAGCAGCGGTTGTATACCATGAAGGATCTAATGTCATTCTTTCTTTGGTCCATTTGTCTGTTAAATTTGCATATGGAACTTTACAAATAATACATAATCTTGATAAATCTTCTTTTAAGTCAATACCTTCAGTTAATGATGGAGATATTAAAACATATGGTTTTTTAGATGCATAAAATGTATCTAATAAAAGCTGTTTATCATTTCCCCTTGGCATTAATAATCTATAAGATTGATCACTAAATTTAAGCCCTTCAATAATTTTTTCTGCTATATCATAATTTACAGTATGAATAATGCCTTTTACATTTTTATATTGATTTAATAATTTATCAATAGATTTAATTAATTCTGGAAGTGTTTTTGCTTTATTTTTAAATGATAAACTTCCAACTGGTGAATAATGAATTAATCTATTTTTTACTGGAAATATTGAATCACATTTTATAAATTCAACATCTTTATATTTAATACCTAAATTTTTACAAAATAATTTAGGATTTAAAATTGTTGCACTCATAAATAAAAATCTTTTTCCAAAATTATTTAATGTATTTTGAAAAATACTAATAGCAAATAAAGATTTAAATTCAATAAATTCACTTGTTTGAGTTATTATAATTTTTTGTTGAATTGATCCTTTTTTCTCATTTTCTAATTGATCTTTTATTTCATTAATTGCTACAAATAATTTTTCAATAGCTGAGTATCTTGATGTAATTTTCTTATATTCTTTTGTAAGTTTTAATCCATTTAATTGCGACATTTGAGTTTTTAAATATGTAAATTGAGATTTAATTCTTTCAAAAAGATCTCGAATCAACCATGAACATTTATTTCCATCTGATGTAGAAATATCTGGTAATGATAAATTTATACCTAAAAATGTCAATAATTTTTCAGTAATTTTTACTGTACTTTGTTTTAATAGCTCTGCTTCAAGATTATGTGCTTCATCACAAATAATTAATTCTCTTTCATCAATTAAATTAGAAGCTTTTAAAATTGATAAAAAATAACTATAATTTAAATTTGAATATCTATGAGCTAAACATTTTTCTCTTGCAATTATATATGGACATTTTAAATTTCCTGATGAATCTTTACAATAATTTTTTGAGATTCTAAAACAAGCACCCATTTCACAATTCAAATTTGTATTTTTTAAACAAGTATAATTACCTCTTCCTAATACATATGGAAGTTTAAAGTCATGATAATGTTGATTTTGTAATATTTTTTGACTTGTTAAAATATATGCATTACCAAAATATCTTGCTATAGAATATCCAATTACAGATTTTCCAGTTCCACAAGGTGCTTCTAATATAACATATTTTTTACCAGATTCATAAATTTTTAATATCTTTTCTATAAGCTCCTTTTGTCCATCTCTTGGAGACTCTAAAGGAAAAATATCTTTAAATTTTTCATCTGTTAATTTGAATTTAGACATAACTTAAAACTTTTATTTTTTAAAATAATTAAATAAGATAATGTTTAAAATGACGAATTAATGTTTATTTTAGTAATAAAATGAAGATATAGGAAGTTAAATGTATTTTTTAAATTTTAACGATGGATTTATTGAAGTTCCATTTGCTTCTCCTAGTTTGAATATTTATACTGTTGGATGCATTCATAATTGTCAAGGATGTCATTCAAAAGAATTACAAAATTTTCATCATGAAAGAAGAAGAATTTTAACATTTGAAGAAATTGAAAAAAAGTTAAATTCTATAAAAGGATTTTATAAATCTGTATGTTGGTTAGGTGGTGATCCTTTTTTCCAATTTAAAGATTGTTATGATATTTCTCAGTCAATTAAATTTAATTTTCCAGATATTATAAATGTTGTTTATACTGGTTATGAATGGGATAAGTTTTTTACAGAACATAAATGTAATTGGGTTACTCCATTTGATTATGTAATAGATGGAAAGTGGGAAGGAAAAATGTTAGGACAGGAAGGTTGTAATCAGAGAATTTGGAAGCAGGAACATTTATTAAGTTCTATATTTAATTTTAGAGTAATTTCATTTGAACAATATAAAATGGAAGAGATACATCATGGGTAAAAAAGTTTTTATAATGGATCTTGACGGTGTTTTAACTAATGGAACATTTTTATATGATAAAGATGGAAAAGCATATAAAACATTTGGTCCAGATGATGCAGATGCATTAAAGTTAATTAAAGATAAAGTTGATTTAGTTTTTGTTTCAGCTGATTATAGAGGATTTCCAATATCAGAAAAGCGAATAAATGATATGGGTTATCAGTTAACAAATGTTAAAGCTAAGGATCGCCTTGAATGGATCAAATCTAAGTGGAATTTGGATGATGTTATTTATATGGGTGATTCATTTGTTGACATTCCTGTATTGAAAGAAGTTGGATATGCTATAGTTCCAAAAGATGCATTTTGGTTTGCTAAAGAATTTGCAACATATGTAACAAGACATGATGGTGGTGATAGGGCTGTTGCAGATGCTGTATTTTGGATTGCTAAATATATTTTAAAAATTAATGAATATGATTTATTAGGAATTTAAATTAGAAAGGAAATAAATTATGAGTACTCGTGGTGCAGTTGGAATGAGAATGAATGGTATTGATAAAATTGGTTATAATCATTTTGATAGTTATTTAACAGGTCTTGGAAAGAGTGTATTGACTTTTTTAAAGAAACATTCAATTGAAGAATTAAAAGAAATTTATAATAAAATTGAATTTAATAATAACAAAGATTTAGAAGTATGGGATGAAGAAAATAATGAAATTAATTTAGCTTTTGATGATGCACATATCTTTTTAAATGATTCATTATTTTGTGAATATGCATATATTATTAATTTAGATGATAATTGTTTAGAATTTTATGAAGGATTTAACAGAAATCCTAATGAAAAAGGCAGATATGCAAGTTTAAAGAAAAATGACAATCTTGATTATTATGGTGTTAAATTAAAAATGGAAATACCATTAAATGAAATTGATAAGTATGAAATATTATCTAATGAAGGAATTACACATATTAATTAAGGAAACATAAAATGAATAATTTAATTGAAGTCAATTATGAAGATATTAAAAATATAGTATTAGATGAAATGGATGAACTTTTAAATTCTTTTAATAATAATGAAATTAATACTTTATTGGAAACTATTATTAAAGTAAAAAATAATAATGGAAATATTTGTGGGTTTGGTGCAGGTAGAATGGGATATGGTTTAAAGGCATTTATGATGAGATTAAATCATTTAGGAATTCCTGCATATTTTATTGGTGATACTTATATTCCACCAATGAATTCAAATGATTTGTTTATTGTTACATCAGGTTCTGGTGAAACAAAATCAGTATTAAATATGTTAGAAATATCGAAGAATAAAGGTGATATGCAGACTTGTGCTATTACTGGTAATTCTGAATCATCTATGGCAAAGTTTGCTGATTTATCAATTACTTTTAAATCATCTAATGGTGGTTTAAATAGTAGTGATAATGATCAAAAAATTAATTCAATTCAGCCAATGACAACATTAAATGAACAAAGTATGTTTGTATTTTTTGATATAATTTCAGTAATGTTAATTAAGTTATTGGGGATTAAAAAAGAAGATGAAAAGAAATTTCATTTTAATGTAGAATAAAGAGGTTATATATGATAATATTTAATCATAGTGGAACATTGGGTGATATTTTATATTCATTATATTTTTGTAAAGAATTAACGGAAGAACTAAATGAAAAAATGCATTTTCATATTCAAACAAATATACCTGTTAATTTTTTAAATACTGGATGGAATCATCCATATAAAAATGTAAGAATGCCAACAAAAAATGCTCAATTATTAGAATCATTATTTAAATATCAAAATTATATTAATGAATTTTCATATGGTGATGAAGTTCCAAATGTTGAAAATTTAATAAATCTTGATGATTATAGAAAATTAAATATTAATGGAGATGCAGGTGATATAAGAGGTTATTATTATAATTTAACACCAATTCATTTAAAAAGAGAATTTTGGAAGCCAATATTATCTGTTCAAAAAAATAATAAATATCAAAATAAAATTATTTTAATATCAACAGAAAGATATCAAAATATTTTAATAAATTATAAACATTTGGAACAATTTAAAGATTTATTTGTATTTATGGGAACTAAACATGAACATGAATTATTTTGTCAAAAATATTTTAATGTTGAATATGATCAATTCATTGATTTTAAAGATGCTGCAGAAAAAATGTGTGGTGCTATTGGTGTTATAGGTAATTTATCTGGATTATATAGTTTAGCAGAATGTTTAAAATGTAATAGGATTTTAGTTTCTTCTGAAGTTATTAAAAAATTAGATAATAAAATTATGTTTGGTCCACATAATGTTATACCAATTAGTGGTTGGTGTGAAGATGCATCAACAAATGAAAAGATGATTGCAAGCATTATGAAGTTATTAGAAAATTATGAAAGGAACAAATAATGAATAATAAAAATTGTAGTACATCATTAATATGTTTAAATCAAACACTTATTCATTCAGAAGTTTCAGATATTTTTAATCTTGGATATAAATATAAGAAATATAATTATAATTGGTTTCATGCTGATTTTATGGATGGTCATTTTGTTCCAAGATTGGGAATTGCTCCTGAATTAATTCAACATTTAAAAGACGCTTATGGTTCATATATTATAATTGATTCTCATATGATGATTGAAGACCCATATACATATGCTGATGTAGTTGCTCCTTATTCTGATTATTATATGTTTCATGTTGAAGCTGTTACAGATCCTATGAGAACAATTCAAAAGATCAGAAAAAATTGGCCAAATGTAAAAGTTGGTTTATATTTTAATTTATCAACTGATATTTTACAATATAAAAATATTTTACATGAAATTGATTGTATTGGATTAATGGGAAT
>CAMYZH010000033.1 GCA_947303785.1 uncultured Clostridium sp. | reverse complement strand
CTTGATCAATAGTATCTAACTGTAATAAATAATCTTTTGCCTCTTTATCTGTAACCATATTTTCAGTCATTAAATCTCTCATATCTGCTTGAGAAATCTTTCCACTCCTATAATATTCATTATATATTTTTTTAGGCAAAAGATTATTTTTTATCAAAAATATCATAGAGCCATTTCTTTGAAGTAATTGATCATATTCTTCGTCTGAAAATTTTATTAATGATAACTTATCAGGATCTTGTTCTAATAATGAATTTCCCTCTTGAGAATTATCAAATAATTCTGATTTCATTGATTCTTCTTCAGCATTTGATAGATAATAACCATCTTTTGTTATTCTTTCACATGCTTTTTGTAGTTCTGCATATGAAAATTCTGCATCCTCATCATATCGATTTTTTATACCAGAAATTTTAGCCTTTCTATCACTAATTTCAGATAAACAAATATTAAGAAGAAGCGCATAATCTAAAATTTCTTCTCTTGAATTTTTATTATTAAATTCTAACAATTCATAGATTCTGAATGCTGTAATTAATAATATTTTATCTAAATCAAATTCTTGTGGATATTTTTGTAGATATTCAGGTATAGCTCCATATATATCTTTTATTTTAGCAGGATTTTCTTTCTCAAAAACTTTTAATGATTTATAAATAACTTCTTCAATTCCCTCTGGTATTTTACCATACAATATTTCATTTGCTTCTTCTTCTGTAAGTTCTCTAATATTTTGTAATGCTTTTAATGTATTTAAACGTATAATACATGATACTAAAGATTTATTTTGGCAATAAAGTGGTAATTCATAGTTACTGTATACTGAAAAAAAAGTTGCAGGCGTAAATTCACTAAAAAGTCTTTTTAGTTTTTCTTTATCTTTTGAATCATCAACAATTTCTGGGCTTCCAATTAAACTTTGCGCAGATGTTCTTTTAATCTCCTTAGTTTCCCTATCTATTTCATAATAGGAATATCTTGATTTTTTTAAATGTTCTATACAATTATTTGCTGTTATCGCATATTTAGGATTATTTAAAGCAGCACTATCTATTAAAGTTCTAAATGTGAAATAAATAAATGCATCATAATCTATTTTGTCATCCGTAAAATTTTGATCTAAATAATTTAAAAAATATTTTTCAAATCCCTTTTTATCATTTTTTAATTCTATTTTCTTTCTCATTAGTTCTTCATATTCAGCTCTATCTTTAATTATCATAGCAAAATATTTTGTATCTATAAAAACACCATATTTACTTTGAATTGTTTTAAATCTATTTTCTTTATTTCTACTTATTTTTCTCATATTTCTTCCCCCATCTTTTTTATTATACCACATTATGTAGACTTTTTCTAGTTTTTTTACATTTTCTTACATTTATTTTATTTAACTTTTAATATTTTAATTTCCCTTGCATATAATTTACAAAACATAGGATTTAAATTTTTATTTCCTTTTATATTTTTTTATTGGAGGTGCGATTTTTTGTGCGGATATTGTGGTATAGTCAATTTTGATAAAAATATTTCAAACAATTTTCATATCTTAAAAAATATGATTAATAAATTATCTTCAAGAGGTCCAGACGAAGAAGGTTTCTATTTTGAGAATAATGTTAATTTAGGACATAAAAGATTAATTGTGATTGACCCTGAAAATGGGAAACAACCAATGAATTTTACTTTTCAAGACTCTACTTATACTATAGTATATAATGGTCAGATTTATAATACTCAGGAACTTAAAGAATTTTTATTAAAAAATGATTTTGATTTTATTGGTCATTCAGATACTGAAGTTTTATTAAAATCTTATATTCATTTTGGATATGATGTAGTAAAACATTTAAATGGAATTTTTTCATTTGCTATATGGGATTCTAAAAAACGAGAATTATATGTTGCTCGAGATCATTTTGGAATAAAGCCTTTATATTATACTTTTAAAAGCAATAACTTCGTTTTTGCATCTGAAATTAAATCTATACTTGAACATCCTGAGGTTGAAGCTGTTTTAGATGAATTAAGTATTTGTGAATTATTTGGAGTTGGACCATCTCATACACCTGGGCTTACACCTTTTAAAGATATTTATGAATTAAAGTCTGGTTACTATGGGGTATTTGACCGAAACGGTTTTAAAATGGAACAATATTTTAAACTTGAAACTTTTGAACATAGTGATAATTTTGATGATACAGTTTACAAAATTAATTACTTACTTGATGATTCAATAAAAAAACAACTAGTATCTGATGTTCCTCTTGGAATGATGTTATCAGGTGGACTTGACTCTAGTATAATTACTGCATTTGCAAGTAAATACTTTAAAGACAATCCTGAAATGTTTAAAACTTTTTCTGTTGATTATGTAGATAATGATATTAACTTTCAGAAAAATGATTTTCAACCAGATTCAGATAATCAATATATTGAGATGATGATTGAGAAATTTGGATGTAATCATAAACAGATAATTTTAGATACTCCTGAATTATTCTCTACTTTAGGAAATGCAATGATTGCAAGGGATATGCCTGGAATGGCTGATGTGGATTCTTCTTTTTTTCTATTTTGCAGGGAAATAAAAAAAGATGTTAGTGTAGTACTTTCCGGAGAATGTTCTGATGAAATATTTGCAGGTTATCCTTGGTTTTTTAGAGAAGATGCTCTAAAAAGTAATACATTTCCTTGGTCTATTGCTATTTCAGAAAGGCAACACATTTTAAATCCAACAATTGGTTCAAAAATTAATCTTAAAGAATATATAGATTGCAGATATAATCAAGCTTTGGCAAATGTTGAATTTTTACCTTCAGATTCAGATGAAACAAAAGAAAAAAGAAAAATTTCATATTTAACTTTAAATTGGTGGATGCCTACTCTTTTAGATAGAGCAGATAGAATGTCAATGGCTTCTGGTTTAGAAACTAGAGTTCCATTTTGTGATTATCGACTAGTTCAATACTTATGGAATATTCCATGGGAAATGAAAGCATTAAATGGGCGTGAAAAAGGATTATTAAGATATGTAGTTAAAGATATCTTGCCAAAAGAAATAGTTGAAAGAAAAAAGAGTCCATATCCTAAGACATATAATCCAAACTATTTAAATGCAGTTAAAAAAGAATTAGAGAAAATAGTTAATAATCCAGGCAGTCCAGTTAAAAATTTGTTGAATGAAAAATATATTAGAAAAATTATAGAAACAAATGGAAGTGCCTTTTCAAGGCCATGGTTTGGTCAGCTAATGACAGGTCCTCAGCTTATGGCTTATATAATTCAAGTTAATCAATGGCTTGAGATATATAATCCTAGACTTGAAATCTGAGAAGTGTGTCAAACGGGACGGAGCTTTTTGACACACCCACTGTAATTTAGTTCACACATATATTTTAGTATACTAAAAATGAAAAGTGTGTCAAAAAGCTCCGTCCCGTTTGACACACTTTAATTATTTTTTCTATAAAACCTATAAATTCATTACTAGATCCAAATAATACACAGATTGCAATTATTTCGAGGATTGCAGCAATTATAACAGAACCTATACCTATATCATCTTTTCTAGAAATTACTATTGCTAAACTTAATAGGGTAACACATATAATACTTATTATTTTTAAAACAAATATTTCCATAAACATCCCTCCTCGTTGCTAAAGTAAATTTTGATTCAATTCAATTAGTTATTATATTAATAATTTTATCACTTTTTAAGACATTTTTCAAATTACACAAAAAATTACTTTGTAATAACAATAAACCAGGCTGTTATTAAGCCTGGCTTATAAACTTTAATTTTCAAAAAATTGGATTACTATTTTATATTTAATATGCCCCATTTTCCATCTAATTTGGCAAATGCTAATTTATTATGAACACTTCTTGTTTCTTTGTAATCAAATGGAATAACGCTTTTTCCTGCTTCATCAATAATTCCTGATTTAGTTCCTTTCTTTACAGCTGCATATCCATTTGAAAAATCATATGCTTCATCATAATCACAATTAATTTTAAGTTCAGCTGTTTTTGGATCAAAATATCCTTTTGTAGTAATTGTAGATTTTTCAAAGTCTATTTCAAAGCTTTCAGGTAAATCTGCATCTTTTGAAGCAATCCCTTCTGTTGTAATTATATCAATATCTGAACAAAGTATTAATCCAGATTTAGAAGAATCAGGTTTTACAAGTTTACATTCTTTTACTGTATTATAGTAAATAGCTGGAGTATGATGATCATAAAAATATGCCCCTTCCTCCGGTATGTAAATTGTTTTTACTTCTGTAGATATTTTATAATCATTATCTAGTTTATAATATTTTTCTATATCTTTTACAACAATTCCATTTTGTTTGTCAGCTTCGGTTTTATCCATATCGTAATAATCGCCAACAAAGATTTTAGTATATTTTGCTTCTAAAACTATTTCTCCTGTAGAATTATTAATTAATCCTTCTTTTTTGTCTTGAACAATAACTGACACTTCATCTGTCAAATCTTTAATATCATCAGCTTCTATTGTAGGTTCAACTTTCCAAATATTATCTTCTCCAATGTCTTCAATATTGTCAGGTAGATTTTCTTTACCTTCTTTTACTTCTTTATTTAGTTTTATAACATTCTGCAATTTTTTATCAAAGTCTTCAACTTGTTTTTGAGCAAAATCAGGAAGAATATTTTGCCTGTAGCAATAATAAACTGCACCTATTATTATAATAGCAACAATAATAACAAATAATAGTTTACCTAATAATCTCTGAAAAATATTTTTCTTAATTACTACTTTTTTCTTTTTCTCTGTTTTTTCTTTAACTTTTTCTTCAGATTTTACTTTAAATTCTGCTTTAGGTTCTATTGGAGCCTCTTCTTTTTTATCAATGATTTCAAGCTCGATTCCTTCTTCTTTTGCCTTTCTAATTGCTTCAGCCTTTTCAGCCTCTTTAAGAGCTTCTTTTTCCCTTTGCTCTTCTTGTTTTCTAATTTCTTCTAGTCTTTTCTTGTCTTCTATTTCTTTTTGTCTAATCTCTTGTTGTTTCATTTCTCTTCTTTTTTCTTCAACTAGTTTTTCTTTTTCCTCTAAAATATTGGCTCCACACTTAGTACAAAATTTTACATCATCTTCAATTTGTTCTTTACATTTTGGGCATATCATAATTTGGGCACCCCCTACTAATTTATTTCAATTTTTCTTTAATTTTTACTAATGCATTTAAAGCATCAATTGGAGTTAACTCATTTATATTAATCTTGTCTAGCTCTGACGCTATATCAGCTAATTTATAATTATACATATCAAGCTGACCAGAAACTTGCTTTTTCATTTCTTTTTCTTCTTGTTGTTCTTTTATTTTAACTTTTTTTTCTAAAGTTTTCAAGATTTCATTTGCTCGAGATAACATTTTCTTTGGTGCACCAGCTAATTTAGCAACATGAATTCCATAACTTTCATCAGTTCCTCCTGGAATTATTTTTCTTAAGAAAATAACATCTTCACCTTTTTCTTTAACTGCAACTTGATAATTTTTAACTCCTTCTAATTTTTCTTCTAGAGTTGTTAATTCATGATAATGTGTGGCAAATAAAGCTTTGCAACCAATATTATCTATATCTGCAATATATTCAGCTACAGCCCACGCAATAGCCAAGCCATCATATGTTGATGTTCCTCTACCTATTTCATCTAAAATGACTAAACTATTTTTAGTTGCGTTTTTTAATATATTTGCAACTTCTGTCATTTCAACCATAAATGTACTTTGCCCCATACTTAAATCATCTGATGCACCAACTCTTGTAAATATTTTATCAACTACTCCAATTTTTGCTTTTTCTGCAGGAACGAAACAACCAATTTGAGCCATAAGTGTAATTAATGCTACTTGTCTCATATATGTAGATTTACCAGCCATGTTAGGGCCTGTAATTATTGCAAGTCTATCATCTCTCCTATTTAGGTATGTATCATTTTCTACAAATGTTCCACTATCGATCATTTTCTCTATAACAGGATGACGTCCATTTTTTATTAGTATTTCATCTTCATCATCCACTTTTGGTTTAGAATATTCATTACTTTCAGCTACACATGCAAAATCATTTAAAACATCAAGTATTGCAACAACATTTGATGATTTTTGTATTCTTTCTATTTGTGAAGATATTTGATTTCTGATTTTTACAAATTCTTCATATTCTAAGTTAATAATTCTTTCTTCAGCTCCAAGAACCGTGTCTTCTATTGATTTTAATTCTTCAGTTATAAATCTTTCTGCACCTGTTAAGGTTTGCTTTCTTATGTATCTATCTGTTGGAACTTGTTTCAAAAATGATTTTGTAACCTCTATGTAATATCCAAAAACCTTTGTATATCCAACTTTAAGGTTCTTAATTCCAGTTAATTCTCTTTCTTTACTTTCTATGTTTATAAGCCAAGACTTTCCTTCTGTTGCTGCTTTTTTGCATTTATCAATTTCTTCATTATATCCAAGTTTTATTATTCCACCTTCTTTAATTGTAATTGGTGGTTCTTCAACAATTGATTTTTCAATTAATTGTGTAATATCTTTTAATTCATCTAAATCTTTATATAGCTTTTTTAATAATGTTGATTCTCCCAAACTTAATTCTTGTTTTAACTCAGGTAATTTACTCAATGAATTTTTTAGAGAAATCAAATCTCTAGCATTTGCATTTCCATATGATATTCTTCCGGCTAACCTTTCTATATCATAAACTTTATTTAGAGTATCTAAAATATCTCCTCTTAAAATCATATTATCTTTTAATTCTGAAACAGCATCTAATCTATCATTAATTTCTTTAACATCTACTAATGGATCATTTATCCAACGTCTAAGCATTCTTCCACCCATAGATGTTGATGTTTTATCTAAAACCCAAAGTAATGTTCCTTTTTTAGATTTATCTCTCATTCTATCTGTTAATTCTAAATTTCTTCTAGCGCTTACATCTAGTGACATATACCTTGTAGTTTTATATAGCTTGATTCTATTTATATGGTCTAATTTTATTTTTTGAGTCGCTGTTAAATATGATGATAATCCATTTATTGCAGCAACTGCAAATAAATTCTCTTTTAAATCTTTATCTGTTTCATTTTCTATAGTATATAATTTTTCTATTAATTCAATTTCTTCTGAATAATTTTCTTCAGGTGTATTTGAAATACATGTATCTATTCTATCTTTGATCTTTGCAAGTTCTTTGGTTGAATCTGCCATCATTTTGTTTGTAATTATTTCAGCTGGCATATATCTTGCAATTTCATCTAATAATTTCTCAAAATTATTTTCTTCAATTATTTGAGTTGCAAAAAAATCTCCTGTACTTACATCACATACAGCTAAGCCAAAAAACAATCCTTTTTTTACTATTGACATTATAAAATTATTTCTTTTTTCATCAAGTAAATTACTTTCAATTACAGTTCCAGGTGTTACAACTCTAATAACATCTCTTTTTACTATTCCTTTTGCTGTTTTTGGATCTTCTAATTGTTCACAGATTGCAACTTTGTATCCTTTTGAAATAAGTTTTGCTATATAAATATCTGCCGAATGAAATGGAACTCCACACATTGGAGCTCTTTCTTCAAGTCCGCAAGCTCTTCCTGTTAAGGTTATTTCAAGTTCTCTTGATGCAGTAATTGCATCATCAAAAAACATTTCATAAAAATCCCCTAATCTATAAAATAAAATACAATCTTTATATTCTTCTATTTTCTCCATATAGTGTTGCATCATTGGAGATAAATCTGCCATTTGTTTTCACCCTTTCTTATCTGCCATGTTTCTTATAATTCTCGTAAATTAGACTATTTCGCCTTTTAAATACCATTTATGGTCTTCTGTAATTTTTATATCAATTATTTTTCCAATTAAATCATTTGGGCCTTCAAAATTAATTACTTTATTTGAATCAGTTCTTCCTGTAAGCATTTTTTCATCATTTTTGCTTTTGCCTTCTACTAGTAGTTTTATAGTTTTTCCTATATATTTTTTATTATTTTCCAAAACTTGCTTGTCAAATAATTCTTTTAATCTATCAAATCTTTCATGTTTAATATTTTCTGGAATTTGATTTTCCATTTTATCTGCAACAGTTCCTTTTCTTCTTGAATATATAAACATAAATATTTGCTCAAAATTTACTTTTCTTACAACATCTAATGTATCTTCAAAATCTTCTTCCGTTTCTCCTGGGAAACCTACAATAATATCTGTTGTAAATAATACATTAGGAATCTTTTTCTTCATTTTTTCTACTAATTCTAAATATTGTTCTTTTGTATATTTTCTATTCATAACTTTTAATACATTACTACTTCCTGCTTGAAGTGGCAAATGTATCAATTTTGGAATTTTAGGATTATTAGCAATTGCTTCAATCACATCATCTGAAAAATCTTTTGGATGTGGAGAAATAAATTTAATTCTTTCAATTCCATCTATTTTACAAACATCATTTAATAGATTTGCAAAATTGTAGTTATCACCACCATTATATGAATTAACATTTTGACCAAGTAGAGTAATTTCTTTATATCCGTCATTTGCAAGTTGTTTTATTTCTTCTAATATTTTCTCAGGTTTTCTGCTTCTTTCTCTTCCTCTAACATATGGAACTATGCAATATGTGCAAAAATTATTACAACCATACATTATAGTTACAGAAGCTTGACTTAAATCACTTCTTTTTATTGGTAAATCTTCAATAACTTCGCCATCTATATCTATTACATCTCTTACCTTTTGCTTTTTTTCTAGTACTTTATTTAAATCTTCTTCAAATTTATGTAATGTATGTGTTCCAAAAACTATATCTGTATAATTATAGCTTTGTTTTATTTTTTCTAAAATGTGTGGTTCTTGCATCATGCAACCACCAATAGCTATGATTGTTCCTTTTTCTTGTTTTTGATTTTTAAGTTCTCCTAATTTTCCAAATAACTTTTCCTCTGCATTTTCTCTAACACAACAAGTATTATATATTACCAAATCTGCATCTTTTGGATTATCAGTTTCTAAAAAGCCCATTTTTTCAACTATTCCGGCTATTTTTTCCGAATCATTTTCATTTAATTGGCATCCCATTGTTAGAATATAGTATTTTTTCATTTTTAGCTCCTTTTATTGTTTGTGATATAATTCAGGATATTCATATTCCTGAGAATTTTTAGTTATAGTTGTATTTATAAAATGGTTTTGATTTATATTATCTCCTTGGCAGAAATATTTATATCTGTTTTCATTTGTTAAATCTCCTTGACCATTTATTATTATTGGATCATCCCATGTAACATCAACTGCATACCATATATCATTTATTAAAACATAATTCCACATATGACTTTCTGAATTTCCGGGTTGAATTTACTGCATCACCTGCGACTATTATACATGGTATTTCTAGTTCATCAAGTAAAAATTTAAAAGCTTTTGCATACCCCTCGCATACAACTTTTCCTTCTACTATAGCTCCATAAATATTTCTAATATTTTCATTACTATTTAAAGAATCATATTCAATATTATCAATTAGCCAATTATGAATATATTGAATTTTTTGATAATTTGAACCATTTGCATTTTGGAAAATTGTCTCTTTTTTTTCTTCTATTTCACTATTAAAATAGTCTATGTCATATTCTGAAATTCCATCTAAAAGATAATTACCTCCATCTTCTAATGGAGATAAAAATACTTTATATGTAACATTATTTCCTCTTGTATATGTAATTGTTCTTAAAGCCATTTTTGTAAAATCTATATAGTAAAGTTCTACATGATCATATCTTATTGCATCTGCAGCATTTTGATATTCTTCGCTAAGTTTTGCCATTCCACCATTTTTTGATAATAAATTGTCAAATTCATTTTTTGTAAATACAATTTCATAAGTCCCACTTTTTAAATTATCTTTATTATCAATCAATTTGTCATAAATTATTTTTGCTGTATCACTTAGCTGATTATAATAAAATCTATCTTCTCTTCCAGTTGAAAGATTTAAATTTTCGTCATTTAAACTAAGCCCATTATTTATAATTTCATCTATAGGCTTTTGTTTTGGATTCAAAAATTCTATATGTATATAATCAAATTTTATTAATAGTAAAATAATTGTTAATAGTGCAAATATTATAGAAAATAATAAACTAATTATTCTTTTCAAAATTATATTTCCTTTCACTTTTGGTGAATTTATTTATACATTAAATCTAAATAATACAATATCTCCATCTTGCATAATATAGTCTTTTCCTTCAAGTCTCATTAAGCCTTTTTCTTTTACTTGAACCATTGAGCCTTCACGAATTAAATCATCATATGAAACTACTTCTGCTCTAATAAAACCTCTTTCTATGTCAGAATGAATTTTTCCAGCAGCTTGTGGCGCTTTTGTTCCAATCTTTATTGTCCAAGCTCTAACTTCAGGCTCTCCTGCTGTTAAGAATGACATCAATCCTAATAATTTATAACTTGCTTTTATCACTTTATCAAGTCCTGATTCTTCTAAGCCTAATTCGTGTAACATTTCTATTTTATCTTCTTTGTCTAATGTACTTAATTCTTCTTCTAATTTTACACAAAGTGGAATAACTTCAGCATTCTCTGTTTTAGCATATTCTTGAACTTTTCTTACATTTTCATTTGAATATGGATCTTGTAATTCATTTTCTGATATGTTTGCAATATATAGAATAGGCTTCATTGTAAGTAAAAATGCATCTTTTAAAATTTCTTTTTCTTCTTCAGTTAGCTCCAATGTTCTTGCAGATTTTCCTTCTTCTAATGTCTTTTTTACCTTTTCTAAGCAATCTATTTCAAATTGATATTTTTTATCTGCTTTTAGATTTTTTCTTGCTCTATCAAGTCTTTTGTCAACTGTTTCAATATCTGCAAATATTAATTCTAAATTAATTGTTTCTATATCTCTTAGTGGATCAACACTTCCATCAACATGTACTATATTTGTATCTTCAAAACATCTTACAACTTCAACTATACTATCTACTTCTCTTATATGAGATAAGAATTTGTTTCCAAGGCCTTCACCTTTGCTTGCACCTTTAACTAATCCTGCTATATCAACAAATTCAATAACTGCTGGTGTTGTTTTTTCTGGTTTATACATTTGTGTTAATTTATCTAATCTTTCATCAGGAACTGCTACTACTCCAACATTTGGCTCTATTGTGCAAAATGGATAATTCGCGCATTCTGCTCCTGCATTTGTAATACTGTTAAACATTGTACTTTTTCCTACATTTGGTAATCCTACTATTCCAATTTTCATTATTGTTCTCCTTTTTGATTTGTTCTATTTTTAACTTTACTCTTCTAATTTATGTTTAATACTTTAACTATTTTTTATTGACGCATTTACTATATCATAATTTGTTAAATTTATAAAGTGTTTTTGTTAAATAAAGTAGCTTAGAATTTACTTTTTTCTAGCAAAATAAAAAGCGCGGGGGCGCCAAATTGGTATTGGCGCCCCCGTAAGGAGTTATTTAAAATATTTTGGCAGATCTGCCTCCTGGCATTCTACCATTTTTTCTCCAAAGATTGTGAATGCGTCTTCTATAGGATGTCCGAAGGCTTGAAGCTCGCAATTTGCAAGCACAACTCTTACAATGTGGCCTTCCATTTTGGCCACTTCGTTTTCTCCGGTATACCGGAGAAGCTTGTAAAGCTGCTCAGTTTGAGCTTTAGATGCTAGGTAGAAGACTATGTCGTAGAATACCCCTTTGGTGCCGCTGTCCATGTCCATCCTTACGGATAGACTGTCTGGATGTCTGTCATCGCAGCCAAACCGGATTTTCCTAATTGCTGCATTATAAATCTTCATTTTTTCCTCCTTAATAATAAAGAATGTTATGTAACTTGTTAAATTATACAACAGATTTATATAATTTGCAAATCATACGCTAAGCAATACCTCAAGTAATCCACTTTTAACCTTTTACAATTTTCTTAAATTTATTTTTTCCAAATTGAACAACTAAACCACCTTCAATTTTTACAATCCTATTAATATCATTTTCCAAATTAGAATTAATCCTTATACCATTTCCTTGAATCTTTCTCTTAGCTTCACCTTTAGAATTTGC
Source organism: uncultured Clostridium sp. (assembly GCA_947303785.1). Taxonomy (GTDB): domain Bacteria; phylum Bacillota; class Clostridia; order TANB77; family CAG-508; genus UMGS1994. Next base: position 3,836 of record CAMYZH010000033.1, on the reverse strand, counting down.
ATAATTAAGTTTTATAAGCAATTGACAAATATTCATCTCATCTTCTGATATACAAACTTCCTCAATACCTTCTGGAATACTTCCTTTTGCAACTTGCATATATCTATCTCTAGCCTTTTCAAAGTCATCTTCATTATCATACATTTTTAATAATTCTTTTGCAAAAAGAATATGTGCTTCTCTTATGTCACCACTCATAATTGACTCAATATCTTCTTTTGGTAAATCTGTTGCTAAATCAAAATATTGTCTTAATACATTGTCTGGAATTTTCATACATTTTTCATATTTTTCAAAAGGTGAATCATTTAATCCAATATAATTTCCGAAGAGATTTGCTCATTTTTTCTTTTCCATCTAATCCAACAAGTAATGGGAATGTCATTACTACTTGACTTTCTTGCATATAGTCTTTTTGCAGTTCTCTTCCAACAAGTAAATTAAAAGTCTGGTCTGTTCCTCCAATTTCAATATCTGCATTTATTGCAACTGAATCATACCCTTGCATTAATGGATATAATAATTCATGCATTGATAGTGGTAAATTGTTTTCAAATCTATTTTTAAAGTCATCTCTTTCCATAATTCTAGCAACAGTATATTTGCTTGTTAATTTTATTACATCTTCAAAACTCATTTTGGACAACCATTCTGAATTAAATAAAATCTCTGTTTTTTCTTTATCTAATATTTTTGTAACTTGTTCTAAATAAGTTTGAGCAGATTTTCTTGTTTCTTCAAATGTAAGTGATGGTCTAGTCTTACTTTTACCAGATGGATCTCCTATCATTGCTGTAAAATCTCCTATTACAAATACAATTCTATGTCCCATATCTTGAAATGATTTTAACACTCTTAAAGGAACCGAATGACCTATGTGTAAATCAGGTCTTGATGGATCTGCACCGAATTTTATAGTTAATTTTTTTCCACTTTTTATCTTTTTCTCCAAATCTTCTTCATTGAATATTTGCACTGCTTTTCTTTTTATTATTTCTAATTCTTTCATATCTTTATATTCTCCATTCTTTCTTTATTTTTCTGTATCATATAAAAATATTCATATAATAACCCTTGGAATTTTTTATTAAAATGCCTTTGGGCCATAATCATCACCTCCAAAACAAAAAAGCCAATTCATCCATTTTTAAGGACGAATTGACTCCGTTGTACCGCCTTATTTTACAATATCAAAGTTTGATATTGCCTCATTTTTAGCTTATTCGTAGCTACACGTTAGTTATTATAAGAATTGTAATTCGGATTTTATATTCTGATAATTTCCAGCTCCCATTATCTCTCTATTAGTTACTATAAATTCCTACTTGTTTTCTTTTTAAAACATAACTAAATTAAACTTATTTATATTTTACCATTTTTTTCATAAAAATCAATATCTACAACATTAGTTACTACCTAAAATGATACCATAACATCATTATCATTTAATTCGATTTTTAAATTATCTTTTCTTTTTATATCTTCAATTGAATTATTTATTAAATGTTCTTCTAAGCTTACAAAATCAATATCAGGATCAAACTTAATTGTTGTTTCTTTTGGATTAATATTATTTATTACAAAAAAATCATATAACACACAAATTAACTTCAATCCAGTCTTTGCATCTTTTTGTGGTTTGAATGTTGTTATTGCATAACACATAAGTTTAATGTCATATAAAAAAGCTGCTATTCTTTTTGGGTCATATCCAAGTTCGAAAATTCCATTTGAAAATTCATCATCTTCAAACTTTTCTTTTATGCTGTCTGCAATGTATGAACGATATCTTTGAATTCCCAATTTAAAATTATCTCTTAATTCATATTTTCCGCTAGTCATTCTTTTTAAATATAAATAACTATTTGTACTTTCCTCTATTTTGATATTTGTTAGCAATTCATCTCTTACAGCTAAAAGGTCTGCAAATGCTAGTAAAAACATTATTTGGCTAAAGCTTTCATTAAATATTGTATTAGCATATTCATATTGGGCAATTTTTTCTTTTGCATCTTTAATTGTTTGGATTGCAAATTCGTCACTCATCTCAGAGCCTATTCTATTAATCAAAGGATGCATTCCTATTACTAATTTTAGTAATTCTATTATTTCTTGCTTTTTTAATTTAATTTCATTTTCTTTCAATTCTTTGTCTGATATTTTTAGTTCATTATACCTTTTTTGAGTCCATTTCACTCCTTTTACTTCATGATCTGCAACTCCATCAATAACACCTATATCATGTAATAAAGTACCTAATTTTAATATAAATTTTGCATCTACTGATAATTCATTATACATTGTATTGTATTTTTCTATTATCTTATTGGTATTTTCAAATTCTGTCTTGATGTTTTGAGCTAAATTTCTATTTATTAGTTGATATACATATAATACATGTATATCCCATCCTAATCTTTTATATATGTTTAGCCCTCCTCTTTTTATTTCTGAACTTTCACCTATATATGAAAACATATCACTTAATAAATTGCTATTGTTACTTTTGGTGCACCTAAATAGCCAAAGATATTGTGCTGAATTTTTATTAAACAATATTTCAGACATTTTGGGTTGAATGTAGTTTTCATATTCTTCTTGATTAATCATACCATCATTGTCATATATGTATTTTTCTACATTTGTAAATCTTTTATAGTTTTCTTTGGATTCTTCATTTTTTTAAGCTAAACTTCTATAAATTTTTCCATAATCTGCATTTAATAGTTCATCAATTGAAAATTTCATATGCATTTCCTCTTTTTTTATAGTTTTATAATATCTACATTAGTGTAAATTTATTTTAAACTTTTATATGTTTTTAATATCCTTTGATTTATTGGATTCAATTTATCATATATTTTTTTGTTTTTCAATAATTTGTATAGATAGTACGGAATTCGTAAATGTGCAATAAAATTCTAAATTACCCTAAAAAAATCAAATCATATTGCAAATAAATATCGCAAATAGTAAAATTTATATGTACAAAATTCCATAAAAGAAAGGTGGTGAAAAAATGAAAGAAAAAAATTTATCTACATTTTTCTTGATACTGGCGATAATTGCAATTATTCTTATGGGAGTATATATTTATAAGCTTGATAATGATAAAAAAGCTGTGATTCAAAAATCTACAGAACTTCAATCTCAAATAAATAATTTAAATGAAACTGAAAGCCAATTACAAGGAAAAATAGATAGCACATCTAATAAGGTAAATTCAGGCAAAGATGCTTATAATTCCACATCAGAATCTATTAAATATGAAGAACTTACAAAAGCTCTAAATAGTGGAGATGTTTTATATGTCACAAGAGCAGAAAAGAATTCTAATAATACATATACTTTATATGGAATTGTTTTTAACTGTAATAAAAATGTTCATCCAGATTATCAGTTAACAGATACATGGACAAAAACAGATGATTATAAGAAAATAACCGTTTCATCAGATACAATATGTATTTCAGGATATCCAGAAGAAGAAGAAACAACAGTTGGTAAGTATTTTAATAATTATGGTGAAATGGAACTTCAACAAGAAGTAATAAATACTGCCCTTAACGATAAAGCTACATATTCTTTTGAATTTGAAAATGGAAAATGCGTTAAAGTAATTGATTGGTGCACAAGTATATAATTCGATTTATTGATGCCGATGTAACGTAATTTAAAGAAAATATCAATAGTTTTTAAACAAATAATAATAACCACCCGTGAAACGGGTGGTTTTAACATCCCCTATAAGGGCATATAACATTGCAGCACTTAAAAGTGTTGGCTTTCACTCCGTTCAAGCCTTAGTGCATTTACTACTGTAGCAAACCCTTAAA
>CAMYZH010000032.1 GCA_947303785.1 uncultured Clostridium sp. | reverse complement strand
GAACCCGCATAGCCAGCTTGGAAGGCTGGAATTCTACCATTGAACTACACCTGCATGTTCCCCTGACAAGTATAAATTATAAAGGAGAAAAAAATTTTTGTCAAGAGTTATGCTGAAAATTTGCAAAATAATTTTGAAATACTCTAATTATTTACATTTTTAAGATTTTGCTGTAAAATGTATGTGTCAAATAAAGGGGAGATAAAATATTTATGAAAAAGTATATTTCAAATTCTGAAAATGAAACAAAACAGATAGGAAGAAAAATTGCAGAAACTTTAAAAAAAGGAGATGTTGTAGTTCTTACAGGTGAACTAGGATCTGGGAAGACTAAGTTTACTGAAGGAGTATTACAATATTTTGGCTTAGAAGATGAAATTTCTAGTCCAACTTTTACAATAGTAAATGAATACAGTAATAATAATGGTACAATTTATCATTTTGATGTTTATAGATTAGAGGATGAAGATGAATTTTATGCAATTGGTGGAGAAGAATATTTTGAAAAAGGAATCTGCTTGATAGAATGGGGAGAGCTTATAGAAAATGCTTTACCTAATAGGTTTATTAGAATTCAATTTAAAAGATCATTTGAGAATAATGATAAAAGAGAAATAATAATAGAGGAGGTAGAAAAATGAAATTTTTGGTTGCTGATACTTCAAGTGGTGTTTGCGGAGTGGGAGTATTTGAAGATGATAAGATTTTAAGTAAAAATGAATTAGATAATGGAAAAACACATTCAGAAAATTTTATGCCTCTTGTAGAAAAAAGTTTAAAAGATGCCAAAGTAAATTTAAATGATATAGATTGTATTGGTGTTGTTGCAGGACCTGGTTCTTTTACTGGAATTAGAATAGGTGTTGCTAGTTGCAAAGCAATGGCAGAAGTTAAGAAAATAAAAATGATATCTGTTATTTCATTAGATTCTATTGCTATGAATGAAGATGGATCTTCTGATGTAATTTGTTCATTAATTGATGCTAGAAATAATCAAGTTTATTGCGGAATTTTTGATAAGAATATAAATAAATTGGAAGAATATATAGCAGATGACATTAATGTAGTAATAGATGTATTAAAAAAATATGATAATATTACTTTTGTCGGAAATGGAGCAGATATTCATAAAGATTTTATAAATACACAATTAGAAGGAAAGAGTATTTACTTTTCAGAAAAAAATAAACAATGTGTTGAATCATTGGGGAAAGTTGTTTATAAAAAAATACAAAATGGTGAATTAATTTTGCCAGATGATTTAATTCCAATATATTTAAGAAAGTCGCAGGCTGAAAGAATGGAGAAAAAATAATGATTGAAGAATTAAATCAAAATTATTTAGCTGACTTGAAAAAAAATTTAAATGAATATGATGAATTTTGGAATGAAAAAATATTGGAAGATGAATTTAATAATCAAAATTCTAAATATTATGTTCTGATTGTAAATGACTTTATAGCTGGGTTTGGCGGATTGTGGTTTAATATAGATGAAGCTCATATTATGAATATTGCTGTAAATAAGAATATGAGAAGAAATGGATATGGAACTAAAATTTTGAGTTTTTTGATAAATGTTGCTAAAAATAATCACAAAAAATGTATTACTCTAGAGGTTAAATCAGATAACCTTCCTGCTATCAAATTATATAATAAATTTGGATTTGAAAATGTTGGAAAACGAAAAAAATATTATAATAATGAAATTGATGCTATTATCATGACTAAATTTTTTGATACTAATTATTAACTTTGCATAAAATTATTATAAAAAATAGATATAATATATCTTGAATATTAATATTCTATGATATAAAATTATTTAACAATGGAGTTTACTTAAGAATATTGGAGGATTAATATACTAATGAAGAAAATAAATGAATTAAGTTATAAAGATTTAAAGGATATTTGTAATCCAAATTCTATTAAATTAGATAAAAGTAATGAAAACTATGATACTACAAATCTAGTTTATGGACAAGATAGAGGAATTAAAGCTTTAGAATTTGGAGTAAATGTCGATTTAAAAGGATATAACATGTACTTAGAAGGACCTGCTGGAGTTGGAAAAACTATGTATACAAAAAAGTTTTTGCAGACCAGAGCTTTAAAAGAAAAGGTTCCAAATGATTGGTGTTATATTTATAATTTTGAAGATGCAAATGAACCTATCGCGGTTTCATTACCTGCAGGGCAAGGAAAAGTCTTTCAGGAAACAATGGATAATTTTATAAAAAATATTATTAAAGACCTAAAAAAGACTTTTAATAATGACGAATTTGAAAAAGAAAAGAAAATTATTAAACAAGAATATGAAGAAAAGAAGGATAGTATTCTTTCTAAACTTAACGAAAGAACTATGAAACATGGTTTTAAAGTAAAATCAGCTCAAAATGGTATATATATGATGCCAGTTTATGAAGGAAAAACTATAGAAGAGGATGAATATAACAATTTACCTTTAGAAGTAAGAAGTGAGTTTGAAGAAAAATCTCAATTAGTTCAAGATATGATTTTTGAAACTTTATCAGAGCTTAAAGTAATAGAGAATAAATCAGATAAAAAAATTGATGAATGGCAATCAAATGTTGCCTTACTTACTGTTAATATTCATATTAATGATGTTAAATCAAAATATAAAAAGAATAAGAAAATTATGACTTTCTTAGATAATATAAAGAAAGATATATTAAAAAATATAAATTATTTTATTATTAGTGAAGAAGAAAGAAATTCTAAACAACAAAACCCGACTCAAATGCGTTCTAATCAAAATAGTGAACCATGGCTTAATTATAGAGTAAATTTATTTGTAGATAATAGCCACCTAGAAGGTGCTCCTGTCATTATGGATTCTAGTTATACCTATCAAAATATTTTTGGAAAGCTTGAATATGAGAACCAATTTGGAATAATGAAAACAGATTTTACCATGATTAAAGCAGGACTGTTGCAAAAGGCTAATGGCGGATATATTATGTTTCAAGCAAAAGATTTGCTTACAAATCCACAATGTTATGAAAATTTGAAAAAAGTGCTTATGGTTAAGGAAATAAGTATAGATAACAATTTGGAACAACGTTCTTCTATGATGCTAGTTTCATTAAAACCAGAACCTATTCCACTAGAAGTAAAGGTATTATTAATTGGAAACCCTGAAATTTATCAAACTCTGCTTTCAATGGATGATGATTTTAGAAAATTATTTAAAATTAAAGTTGAGTTTGAAGAAGATGCACCCAAAAATTCTGAAAATATTTCAAAATTAATTAGGTTTGTTAGTAGTTATTGTGAACAAGAAGAATTACTTGATGTTGATAAAGAAGCAATGGCAAAAATTGTTGAATATGCTTCTCGATTATCGGGCGATAAAGAAAAACTTTCAACTCAATTTGGAGAAATTGGTCAACTTGTTGGTGAGGCTTCAACATGGGCTAGGCTTGATAAATCTAAAGTTATTACAAAAGAATATGTTCAAAAGGCTTTTGATGAGAGAATTGAAAGAATAAAAAAATATGATGCTAAATATCTTCAAATGATTAAAGAGGGTTCCCTATTGATCAATACAGATGGATATAAAGTTGGTCAGATAAATGGTTTAACAGTTATTAGTATAGGAGACTATTCATTTGGAAAACCTTCTAAAATCACTGCTAACACATATCTTGGAACAGAAGGAATTGTAGACATTGAAAGAGAAATAGATATGTCTGGACCTTCTCACTCAAAAGGTGTTTTGATAATGAAAGGATATTTGGGAGAAAAATTTGCAAATGAAAATCCATTATCATTATCTGCAAGTATTTGTTTTGAACAACTATATGGTGGAGTTGATGGAGATAGTGCTTCAAGTACAGAAATATATGCTATTTTATCAAGCTTGTCTGAAATGCCTATAAATCAGGCAATTGCTGTAACAGGTTCTGTAAATCAAAAAGGAGAAATCCAACCTATTGGTGGAGTTAATGAAAAGATTGAAGGATTTTTCCAAATTTGTAATATGAGAGGACTTAATGGTGAACATGGTGTTATTATACCAATACAAAATGTAAGAAACTTACACTTAAATGATGATGTTATAGATGCTGTAAAAAATGGAAAATTTCATATTTATGCTATAAGCACTATAGATGAGGGAATAGAGATTTTAACAGGTGTACCAGCTGGTAAAAAAGATAAAAATGGCAATTTCCCAGCAGGAACAATTAATTATTTGGTAAATCAAAAATTAGAGAATTATTCTAAGATGATTTCTAATAAAAAATAACATATGGAGGAATAAAACATGGAACCTTTTGAAGATGAAACAAATAATCAGGGAACAAATCCATTGTCAATAGCTGGTATGGTAACAGGTATTGTATCACTTTTTGTTAATTTGATAGGTATTGTGGGAATTGTCGCTGTAATTCTATCATCGATTTCATTAAAACAAATTGGAGTTAGAAAGCAAAAAGGAAAAGGAATGGCGATTGCAGGATTGGTGCTTGGTATTATAGGTACTGTTTTTGGAATATTTCAATTTATGCTTACTATAATGATATTTAGTGCTATGTAATATTATAATGGAAGTAGAAATTTTTAAGATATAAAAGTTTAAATTAGATGTTGAAATATGTAGAATTTTGTAGATAAAAAAATATTGAAAAATGGAGGATTGTTGCTATAAAATAGTAGCAATCTTTTTTCTTTGCAAAAAAGATTAGCTTTAAATATATTTCCCAAAATAGTAGTAGTTAGAAAGGAGAAAAATGTGAAAAATGAATATGATATTTTAAGTAGGCTAATTTCTATAGAAACTACAACAGAAGAAATATATAAGGAAATTATAAAAATTAGAAGAGAATTAGATGAAAAGAAACTTGAGCAAATGCTTGTTATAACACGACTTGAAAATATAGCTGATTTTTTAAAAGACAGATATGATGTTGTTATAGAAGAAAAGGAAAAATTTAATAATGAAAAGATGGAAAACTGAAATATAATGTGATATAGTGTACATGAATATTTTAAAGGAGGTAGAAGAGTGAAAATTACCGAAGAAGATATTAACAATTTAAATAAAATTTCTAAAAGAATTAGAAAATCTATTATAGAAGAAATATATAATGCACAATCAGGACATCCAGGAGGAGCTCTTTCGTGTACTGATATTTTGACAGTTTTATATTTCAATCAGATGAATATTGATCCAAATAAACCAAATGATCCAAATCGAGATAGATTTGTACTTTCAAAAGGACACGCATGTCCTGCATTATATGCGACTTTGGCTGAAAAAGGTTATTTTAGTAAGGATGAATTGAAAAAAATTTAGAAAAACTGGAAGCCTGCTTCAAGGACATCCAGATATGAAGAATATTCCAGGAATTGATATGAGCACTGGATCATTAGGTCAAGGATTATCAGCAGCAAATGGAATGGCTCTTTCTTCAAAACTTGATGGAAAAGGTTTTAGAGTATATTGTTTAGTTGGTGATGGAGAAATTCAAGAAGGGCAAATATGGGAAGCTGCAATGACTGCTTCACATTATAAATTAGATAATGTATGTTTAATTGTAGATAATAATAATTTACAAATAGATGGAACAGTTACTGAAGTAATGAATATTTATCCATTAAAAGAAAAATTTGAAAGCTTTGGATTTGAAGCATTTGAGGTAGATGGAAATAATATTGATGAACTGATTACTGTTTTTCAAAAGGCAAAAACAATAAAAAATAAGCCTACAGCAATTATAGCCAAAACAGTAAAAGGAAAGGGTGTAAGTTTTATGGAAAATAATGTACAATGGCATGGAATAGCCCCAAAAGAAGAAGAATACTTAATTGCTATTTCAGAATTAAAAGACTAAGGAGCGGGAAAAATAGAAAGGAGTCCTTATGAAAGAAGAAAAAAAAGCAACTAGGCAGAGTTATGGAGAAGCTTTAAGAGAAATTGGAAATAAAAATAAAGATATTGTAGTAATAGATACAGATTTAGCAGGAGCAACTAAAAGTGGTTTATTCAAAGAAGCATTTCCGGAGAGATTTTTTGAAGTAGGAATTTCAGAACAAGATTTAATAGGAACAGCTGCAGGTTTTGCAACATGTGGCAAAATTCCTTATGCAAGTGCTTTTGCTGTTTTTGCAACAGGAAGAGCATATGATCAAATAAGAAATAGTATTTGTTATCCAAATTTAAATGTAAAAATTTGTGGTTCACATAGTGGAGTAACTGTTGGTGAAGATGGAGCAACACATCAAGCTTTAGAAGATATAAATCTAATGAAAGGACTTCCAAATATGAAAGTTTTTTGCCCATCAGATGATATACAAACCAAATGGGTTACAGAAGAAATTTCTAAAATAAATGGTCCATGTTATATTCGTACAGCCAGAATGTCTTCACCAATAATATATGATGAAAATCAAAATTTTGAAGTTGGAAAAGGTTTTCAACATGGAGATGGAACTGATGTTACTATTTTCTCTATAGGAATTTGTGTATCTGAAGCACTTAAGGCAAAAGAGGCTTTAGAAAAAGAAAATATAAATGTTAGGGTTATAGATATGTTTTCTATAAAACCGATTGACAGAGATATTATAATTAAGTCTGCTAAAGAAACAAGACATTTGGTTTCAGTAGAAGACCATAATGTTGTAGGAGGCCTTGGAAGCATGATTGCTGATGTTTTGATAGAAGAATATCCAGCAAAATTAGTAAAAATGGGGATTAAAGATAGATTTGGAGAATCAGGAAAAGGAAACGAATTATTAAAAAAATTTGAGATTGATTCAGAAGCAATAATCAAAAAAGTTAAAGAGATTGTAAAATAAAATGTAGTTTATTGGAGGAAGTTTAATGGAAGTACAAGAAATTGTTAATCAACTAAATAAGGCTAATAGTTTGGCTGCAAAACACAAATATACAGATGGAGATAAAATATTGGATAATTTACTTAAAGAAATAGAACCTATTGAAATTGATAAACATGGAAGAGTTTTAGATTTTAGTACAAAACTAGAATTCTTTTTGTACTGCCACATGGAAAAAAGGGCTAATACTTCATGGACAAGAAATTTTTTATCAGATATTTATTTAATAAAGGGAATAATTCAATTTGAAAATAGAAATTTTAAAGGAAGTATTGAATTTTTTGAAAAAGCTTTAAAATGGAACCCTGCAAGTATGCATATATATAATGAATGTTTGGAGGCATGTATAAATTTAAGAGATTATGAAAAGTTTGATTCATATTTTGAAAAGGCAATGAAATATGCAATTAGGCCAATTGATTTAGCAATGTTATATAAAAAACTAGGATTTGTCTTTATTGAAAGAGGTAAGGAGGAAATTGCATATAATTTATTTTTATATAGTAAATTATTTTTCCCTAGAAAAGAAGCTGATGGGGAGATTGCTTTTCTTGAAAAGAGATTTGGAACGAGATTAAAACATTATCCTGATTTGGGTACAATTGAATATTTAAAAGAAAAAGATTTGCTATATAAGAGACCTGATTATATAGTACCAACATATTTTGCGTTAATAAAATCTATGGAAAATACTCTTATGAATGAAAAATTTCAGACAAAAGATAATTATTTGCAATTAATAGATTATTATTATGGCTTATATTTTCATAGACCTGGAGAACAGATTCATTCAGCAATGCTTTCAGTTCAGAGGGATTATGAATTGAAGTTTGCTGCAAATAATGAGGAATAACTAAAATAAAAGTAGAAAAGGATGTAAAAATGAAAGACAATATCAGGAGCAGAGATGGAATAATTGGCCTTGCAATTGGAGATGCAATGGGAAAACCTTTAAAAGGCATTGATAGAAAACAATTAATAGAAAACCCAGTTGTTTTTATGAAAGGTGATGGAACCTATGGAAGGAGTACATATTTGACATTATCAACAATGGATTCTATTATTAAGTGTTTTGGAATATCAACAGAAGATATGGAAAAAAGATTGTATGATTGGATTGAAAAAAATGAACCTTTAAATGAAGAGAGTATTGAAAATGATTGTTTAAAAAGGATGTTACCAATTGCTTATTACTGCCATTATTCAAAATTACAAGCAAAATATATTTATGATATAGTAAAAAAAGTCTGTTATGTTACTCATGTACAGGATATTAGTGTACTTGGATGTTATATTTATGTATTATTTGCTATTAAATTATTAGAAGGTAAAAATAAATTTGATGCATATAGAGAACTTAAGAAAGCTAGTTTTTCTCATTTTTCAAGATCTTCTCTTGAATCATATTCAAGGATAATTAAAAAAGATATTTATGAGATTGAATTTGAAAGTGTAAAATCAACTACTTATATTATAGATACATTAGAAGCGGTGTTATGGGTTTTACTTAATACTGATGGGTATAATCAGGCAATAATTGGAGCTATAAATTTAGGAAATGAAACTGATACAATTGGAGCATGTGTAGGAGGACTAGCAGGTATTATATATGGGATAGAAAGTATTAATTCAGATTGGAAAATAGATTTAAAAAAGTATAGCTATCTAAGAAAAATGTGTGACAGTTTCGATAAGTTATTAATTCCAAATACCAAAATATTTGAAATACCTAAATTTATAAATGGAAAAGAAGAAAAAATAATAAAAATCATTCAAGGAAATATTACTAAATTAACTGTTGATGCATATTTAAATCCAGCTAATAATTCACTATTAGGTGGAGATGGTATTGATGGAATGATACATAATGTTGCAGGTGCAGAACTATTAGAAAAATGTAAACAATTAAATGGTTGTGAAACTGGTAATGCTAAAATTACAAGGGGCTATAATTCGAAAGCTAAATATATTATTCATACTGTTGCACCTAAATGGTATGATGATACTAAAAATAAAGAAAGTAAATTAAAAGCTTGTTATGAAAATTCGCTTGATTTAGCTACTGATTTTGAATGTCGAAAAATAGCGATACCGCCTTTAGGCATAGGGGTTTATGGATGCCCAATAGAAATTGCAGCTAAAGTAGCTATAGATTTTGTTTTAAATATTGCTCGAAAAGAAGAACAAAATATTGATACTATTTATTTGGTTTGTGCTGGAAATACAGAGTACGAATATTATATGAAATATTTTAAAGAATCATTAGAAAAGAAGAACAGTTTTTAAAATAAATTGTTCTTCTTTTTTTCCTAAAAAAATGGCTTTTTTTCAAATTTTTCTATTGCAATTAACCACTATTATTGATATTATACTGTAATAAATGGGCAAATTTAGTCAGATTATAAGGAGAAAAAAATGATTGAATTTAAGAACGTAAGTAAAGTGTATGATACAGGCACTGAAGCAGTTCATAGTGCTAATTTTAAGATAAATAAAGGTGAATTTGTTTTTTTAGTTGGATCTTCAGGTTCAGGGAAATCTACATTAATAAAATTAATTTTAAAAGAAGAAGAGCCTACAAGAGGAAATATAATAATTAATGGAAAAGATACTACATTTTTAAAACCTAAAAGAGTTCCATTTTTGCGTAGAAGTATGGGGGTTGTATTTCAAGATTTTAGATTATTACCAGATAAAACAGTTTATGAAAATGTAGCATTTGCCATGTATATTGTAAAAGCTACTCCTAGACATATAAAAAGACAAGTGCCAATGGTTTTATCACTAGTTGGACTTTCAGCTAAAGCAAAGATGTATCCAAATGAGTTATCTGGAGGAGAACAGCAAAGGGTTGCACTTGCTAGAGCATTAGTTAATAATCCATCTATGATTATTGCAGATGAGCCTACTGGAAATCTTGATCCAGATACGGCTTGGGAAATTATGAATCTTTTAAACGATATCAACCTTAGAGGAACAACAGTTGTTATGGCAACACATGCTAAAAACATAGTTGATGCCATGAAAAAAAGAGTTATTCATATTGATAAAGGTAATATTATTAGTGACAGAAAAGGTGGATATGGCGAAATCTAGTAGAAAAGGTCGAAGGTGATTTTAAAGTGAGATATAATATTTTAACTTATCACATTGGTGAAGGAATTAGAAATTTATTTAAAAACAAAAAGTCAACATTTGCATCACTTATTATAATGATGGCTACAATGTTGATGTTTGGTATATTTTTTATCATTGGTCAAAATGTTAATCATATAATGGAAACAATTGAAGAAGAACAGGGAATGCAAGTTTTCATTATAAGAGAGGCTGATAATAAAGAAGTTCAAGAAATTCGAGATATGATTAGTACAATAGATGGTGTAAGTTCTGCTACTATCTATACAAAGCAAGATGCTTTAGATGAACTAAAGGTAAGATGGAAAGATAATGAAGATTTACTTGCTACATATGAAGGTGATAATAATATTTTTCCTGATTCAGTTATAGTTAAACTAAGTAATTTAGAGAAAAGCGCAGAGGTTCAAGAAAAAATAAATCAAATAACAATAAATGGAGAACCTTATATAGATTCAATTTTAACAAGAGATAAAACGATTAATGCTTTGATAAACATAGCTAATGGAATAAAAATAGTTACAGGAATTTTGTTAATACTATTAATAGCAATTTCAATATTCATTATTTCCAATACAATAAAACTTACCGTGCATGCTAGAAGAAAAGAAATTTCAATTATGAAATATGTGGGAGCTACAAACTCATTTATTCGTTGGCCATTCATTGTGGAAGGTATTATTATAGGTATAGTATCTGCTTTATTAACAATGCTAATTATATATGGTGGATATACAATAATTTATGGCAAGATAGCTGTAGCACTTGCAAAAATTAATGTAACTACAGTTTCATTATTAACATTTAAAGATTTGTATAGCTTAATGCTAATAGTATATTTGGCACTAGGAATTGGAATTGGTGTACTTGGAAGTAGTATTTCGATGAAGAGATATTTGGAGGTATAAAATCTTTTGAAAAAATTAGGAACAAAGTTCAGTATAGCTTTAATTATAGTTATAGTAATTCTAGTTTTACCAAAGAATTCTTATTCAGATTATGTTTCTAATTTAAGAGATCAAAGGGCTAATTTGCAAGGACAACTTGATGCATCAAGTGCTCAAATTGAAATAATTCAATCAGATGTTTCTGAGTTGGTTAGCCAAATAGCTCAATTAAATGAAGAAATAACTTCGCAACAAATAGAAGTTGAGCTTTTAGAAGCACAAAGAACAGATCTAGAACAAACAATTGCAAAAACAGAAGAAAAATTAGAAGAAGCAACAGAACAATATGAAAAGCAAAAACAATTATTAGAAACTAGCTTAGTTGCTTCGTATAAAGCTGGTGAATCTACTTATTTAGATGTTTTGCTACAATCAACTTCATTATCAGATTTTATTTCAAATTATTATATGATTTCTCAAATTGTAGAATCACAACAGGAAATGTTGTCAAAAGTGGAAAAACAGAAAAAGGATTTAGAGCTTGCAAAATTAGAATTAAAAAAGCAAAAAAAACAATTAACAGAAACGAGTCAAGAAAGCGAGAACAAAGCTGTCTCACTTGAAAATATGATTGTGATTAAAAATAGTTATATTTCTCAATTATCAGCAGAAGAACAACAATATGCAAATGACATTATTGAAATGCAAACAGAAATAAAAAGAGTAGAAGCAGAAATATTGACTGCTGCTACAATGAATATAGGATATGATTATGTCGGAGGTGAAATGGCTTGGCCAGTACCAGGACATACTCGAATAACATCAAATTTTGGAATGAGAACACATCCAATTACAGGAGTATATAAATTGCATACAGGGGTAGATATTTCTGCTTCAATTGGAGATTTATTTATTGCAGCTAATGACGGGGTTGTAGCAAAAGCTGAATATAATACAGCTTATGGCAATATGGTTTTAATAAATCATGGTGGTGGTGTTTCAACTTTATATGCCCACGGATCAGAGATATTAGTTGAAGTAGGACAAGAAGTAAAAAGGGGTGACCCAGTATTAAAAGTTGGAAGTACAGGATATTCGACAGGACCTCATGCACATTTTGAAGTTAGAATTAATGGACAATATGTAAATCCAATACCTTATATTACTACTACAGAAGAAAATTAGAGTATTTAGGAGGAATTTTATTGTGAGACACATAAGGTTAAAAAAGTTATTATTGGTTTTAATAATTGCTTTAATTATTTTATTAATGAGAAAAACAATTGTTGTATTTGCAGCTACATCTAATGAACTAAAGAATCAACGAGCTCAAAATCAACAACAAATTAATGAAACAAAAGAAGAACAAGAAAAAATTAAGAGTCAAATGAGTTCTATTCAACAAGAAGTTGAAGATTTGAATAATCAAATTGCAAGTTATCAAGGAGAAATCGATGATTTGACTTCACAGATTGAAGATGCTACAGCAAAGATTGAAGAATTACAAAGAGAACTTGATAACAAAGAAAAAGAACTTATAGAAAAAGAAGATTTACTTGAAAGAAGATTAGTTGCATCATATAAAGCTGGAGATACTTCTTATTTAGATGTTTTGCTTAGTTCTGATAGTTTAACAAGTTTTTTGTCAAATTATTATTTAATAGAACAACTTGCTGAGTCAGATACTAAATTAATAAATGAAATTAAAGTTACAAAACAAAAGATAGAAGACTCTAAACTTGAACTTGAAGATACCAAAAGAGATTTAGAAACATCAAAAAATCTTCAAGTGGCTAAAAGAGATAATTTAGCTGCTGTTAAGGCTTCAAAAAGTGCAAAGGTATCTCAATTGTCAGAAGATGAACAAGCATTGCAAAAAAGAATAGATGAAATGCAAGCACAAGATGCAACGATTAGAGCTGCAATAAAAAAAGCAGAAGCAGCAGAAGCAGCAGCAGCTGCTGCAAGGGCTAAAACTACTGCATCTTCTGGAAGCACAACATCTGCTCCAAAGTCTAATCCTGGTGGCTTTATTTATCCTGTTCCATCACAATATGCTACTATTACAACAGGAATGTATTATCAAAAAGGTGGATATCATGGAGCTGTGGATTTTGGAATAGCAGGTATTAGTGGACAACCAGTTTATGCAGTTAAATCTGGAACTGTAGTTTTAACTCAAAGTTTATCATATAGTTATGGTAATTATGTTATGATAGATCATCATGATGGTACATACACATTATATGCTCATGGTCAATCAGGATCTATTTGTGTTTCTCCTGGACAAAATGTTTCACAAGGTCAACAGATAATGAGAGTTGGTAGTACAGGAAATTCAACTGGACCACATTTACATTTTGAAGTTAGAGTTTCACCTGGTGGATACAACAGTAGAGTAAATCCTATGGCGTATTTTCCATAAATTAAGATTATTTTAATATAATATTAATATAATAGTTGGGCGACCAGTGGTCGCCTGTAATATTTAGAGTAGTCTGTGTGAGAAGGGAATAATAATGGAAGAGTTGGATAATCAAAAATATGAAAATAGAATTAAGATTATAGTAGCAATATTTGTTACTTTTACAATTACATTTTGTGGTACTATCTTAGGATATTATAAATATTTAGACAAAAAAGGAGCTTTAATTAAATCATATGAGTCCTCTGAAGAAATATCTGACAGATTAGATTTGGTTAGAACATATATTGATTATTATTATAAAGGTGAAATAAATGAAGAAGACTTATCTGAAGGGGCTATTAAGGGATATGTAGAGGGACTTGGAGATGAGTATACAGAATTTTTGTCAAAGAAAGATTTTGAAGATTTGAATGCAATGTTATCACAAACAGTTGGAATAGGGGCATATTTAGCAGAACTAAAAAATTCTTCTGATGTTGTAATTATTGGTGTAGTTGAAGATGCGCCTGCAGAAAAGGCAGGATTAAAATCTGGAGATATAATTAAAGAGGTTAATCTTGAAAATGTGTCTGGAAAAGGTAGCGAATATGTTGCTACTAAATTAAAAAATGGCCCAGCAGGTTCAACTGTTAAAGTTAAAGTTTTAAGGGATGCAGAAGAGATAGAATATGATATTATTAGAGAAGAAGTTAAATATTATAAAATAAAACATAAAATGCTAGATAATAATATTGGATATATTGATTTTGATTCATTTACAGAGACTAGCTATAGTGAATTTAAGGAAGCATATGAAGATTTAAAAGCTAATGGAGCTACAGGCTTAATAATTGATTTAAGAGATAATACAGGTGGTCAAGTAGATCAAGTATTAAAGATTGCAGATTTATTTATTGAATCAGGGAAAACAATATTTATAACTGAAGATAAAAATGGAAATAGAATAAATAATAACTCAAGAACAGATAAAGTTATAGATATGCCAGTTGTAGTACTTGTAAATGATTATACTGCTAGTGCTTCTGAAATTTTGACAGGATTTTTAAAAGATTATAATTTAGCTACTGTAGTAGGTATTAAAACCTATGGAAAAGGTGTAATCCAGAATGTATACACAAATATATTTGGAGAAGACAGTGGTGTTGGGCTAAAAATTACTGTTGCAGAATACTATACACCAAAAGGAAATAGAGTTCATCATGAAGGAATAGAGCCAGATGAAGTTGTTGAAGAAAATGATAATTCAGATGAAGATAATAATCAAGATACACAATTGAATAGGGCGATAGAGATTTTGAAAAAATAACATATACAAAATAAAAAAAATGTATGAAAAGTAATAGACAAAAATATTTTTTTGTGAAATAATAGTGATGTAAAAAATTACACACGCAAGTTGTGAAAATATAAGGGGGAAAAGAAAATGGCAGTTGCAGGATTAGTATTAGGTATTGTTTCAATAGTATTTTCTTTCATAGGATTAGGATTTCCTATTGGAGCAATCTTAGGTATAGTAGGTATTATTTTATCTGTAGTAGCTAAAAAGAAAAATCCTACAGGGATGGCTACAGCTGGTTTAGTATTATCTATTATAGGAACAATCTTATGCTTATTATTGTTCGTAGCATGTGTTGCTTGCTTAGGAAATGCAGGTGTATGTGCTGCTTTAGCTGAACTATAATATTTAGCTAGATTTTTAAGGAATGGACAATAAACGTTCATTCCTTTTTCTATATTTAAGATCTTGAGGAGAGTAAAATGTTACCATTTATAACTATTTTTGGAAAACAATATGGAATGTATGGAATACTTGGGTTTATAGGAATTGTTGTAGGTATTTTGTTTGCAGTGTTTTATTTTACAAAATTTTATGACATAAAAAAAGAAGATGCCTTTTATGCATCTTTATTTGGAGTTATTGGAATAGGAGTGGGTGCAAAAGTGCTATACCTAATTACAATAACACCTACTTTAATAAGAAATGCAAGTACTATAAATTGGAAAGAAGCAATTCCACTACTTATAACAGGTGGATTTGTGTTTTATGGTGGTTTAATTGGAGGTGTTTTAGGATTATTGGTATATGCTAAAGCTTTTAAAATTTCTTTTAAAAAGCTTGTAATGATATTTGTACCAATAGCTCCTATTGTTCATGCAATTGCAAGAATTGGATGTGTTTGCTCAGGCTGTTGCTATGGAAAAGAATATCATGGACCAGGTCATATAGTATTTCATCATAGTTTATATAACAATAATAATATTCCCTTATTTCCAACACAAATTGTTGAAAGTTTTTGTAATTTAATTATATTTGGAATAATATTTTTTACATATAAAAGATTTAAGGGAACATATAAGCCTGTGGCATTGTATTGTGTATTATATGGAATAACTAGATTTGTTTTAGAATTTACAAGAGGTGATGAGGCAAGAGGGGTTATGTTATTATCTACATCTCAATGGATAAGTATTATTGCAGTTTTTATAGGAATTGGACTTTTTATATATAGTTTTAAGCACAAGGAAATGGATGAGAGTAAGAAAATGGTTGCATAGAAAATAAAAAAATTCTAATTTTAGTAAAAAAATAACAAAAAGTTATTGACAAGAACTTTAAAATCTAGTATACTATGTCTTGTCAGCGATAGCTGACACAATGGTCGCTTAGCTCAGCTGGGAGAGCATCTGCCTTACAAGCAGGAGGTCATAGGTTCGAGCCCTATAGCGACCACCACTTTATGGCCCGGTAGTTCAGTTGGTTAGAACGCTAGCCTGTCACGCTAGAGGTCGACG
>CAMYZH010000031.1 GCA_947303785.1 uncultured Clostridium sp. | reverse complement strand
GTTTTTATTTAATGTCTTTGTGTTTTTATTTAATGTCTTTGTGTTTTTATTTAATTTTTCAAGTTATAACTCATTGATAGTTAACATTTTTTCACATCGCCATAAAATAAATATAAAATAACTAAAAAATAAACTAAAAATAGAAGAGAAATTATTTAAAAAGCAACATTAGAAAAAGCTTTATCACCAAATTTAGTTTAAAGATAAATCTCTACTCCAATAAAACTTTATTTAGAGAAACTAAGAGAGAGCAAGCTCTCAGTCCAAACATAAATGTTTGTCCTTTTAAGCCAGATACGTGAAAGACTGAGACCTTTCACTGGCTTAGGTGTTTTAAAAAACTCAGCAGGTTTACCTGCTATGAGACTTCGTCTCCACTCTTAATTCATTTTAAAAGAAGCTCAGAAAAAATCTGTTCCGCGTCATTTTTTGTTTCATCATTTCTTTATTGTAGTTCTCTTCTAGAATGAGGTTTATATAAATGGCTATATAATTTATAGGTAAACTAATGATGATGTTTTAATGATGTAGTTTACTTAAAACTTCTATTGGTTCTGTTCTAACATTGTAAAATTGATGAGCAAATACATGCAACAATCTCTCACAAATCCAAGCACC
The DNA here is from genome assembly GCA_947303785.1 of uncultured Clostridium sp. Classification (GTDB taxonomy): domain Bacteria; phylum Bacillota; class Clostridia; order TANB77; family CAG-508; genus UMGS1994. The sequence continues at coordinate 15,803 of CAMYZH010000031.1, read as the reverse complement.
TGTTTTTTCTCCTGTCAATTCTCCATCATAGTTTCTAAAAATAGAATCTATAAATGAACCGAAAAATACTAAAAACATTTTATCTGCAACAAAGATATTGTGTGGAGAAAACGAAGTTAAATTTAAAATTTTTTCATTTACATTTAATTTTTTTAAAATATCTTTATAAATTTTAGAACTTTTTGGATGGCAATGATTAAATTGAGACAATATATTCAATCCACCTAAATTTTCTTCTGGGGCTAAAATTACTTCATCTTCGTTTACTGTCAAATCATCTAGATTTTTGAAGAATCTTCTATTTTGAATAAATGCAACTGTATCATCATCAATATCCATTTTAGAAAATGTGATCAATTTTCCTACTTCAGAATAAAAATTGCTTTGATAACGTTTTTCTAGATCACTAGTATATAATTTTATAACTTCAGATTTAAAACTTCTTCTTTGTTGTTCTCCATCTGCTAATGGAAGTAAAATTTTCATTTTTTATTTAACGCTTTTTCTAATTGTTCTAATTTCTTTAAAATTTTTTTCATATCTTCTTCGTTAGCTTCATCTTTAAAAATTGGATGGAGAATATAATCATGCAATGCATCTAATGATTTATATATGAGCGTGAGAATGATTGCTAAATTCATTTTCTTTTTATCCTAAAATTCTAAATTTTAATTATTTATATAAGTAAAATACGATAAAACATCATTCTCTATAAGTATATAAAAAACTATACATAAATAAAGAATGATGTTTTTAGAACTTTTAGAATGCACCACTTATTGGTGTATCACTGCAAGGACATACTCTTACACCAGAACAACCAATTACAGAATTTAATGTATTTTGAATTCCGCCGATCATTCCGTATAAAGGAGCTGTAGCAGCTTGATTTTTGAGGGTCATTACTTCATCTCTTAATTGAGCAATCTTATCAGCAGCAATTTGATCTTTAAGAGCATTGATTGAAGCTCTAGTTGCAACACCGTCAGCAGTTATATACTCTCTAGTCTTGCAAAATTGATCACTTAAACTTTGCTGAGAAGCTTGTTCCGCTAAAAGATTCTGAATTTCAGTCTGATAAATGTCTTTAGCAGATTGTGAAACATTAGCATTTACTCCAGCAACTGCATTTAAGATTTCATTGTGATTGTCATTAGCCATGATAGCATCTAATTTAGCACCATTAGAAACAACGTCACAATTTATTCCAGCACCAGTGTAACCAGGAAAATTGTTATTTCCAAAAAAGTTACCACCTGAGCCAAGTAAATAACCAACGATACCCCCACCTAAAAGAGCACCCCATCCTGAATTTGAATCAGTCATGATTTACTTCTCCATGTTAATTTTTTGTTATTTAGTTTCTTTACCTAAGTCTTCTTCCAAATTTGTCTCTGGAATTGGACTTAACTTTTCTTCTTTTTTATTTTCTTCTAGCTCTAGATCTGAAGATTCTATTGAATCATTCCAATTAGGAATAATTTTTCCATGTTTTTTCATAAGACTTTTTAAGAAGTCTTCGTTTTTCTTATAGTAATTTTCAATTCTTTCTTCTGAAGCTGAATATCCCTTTTGTCTTAAAAATTCAACAACTTTAGATTTATCAATTCCTGTAAATCCTGCACTCATAATTACAGCTCCATAAATAGGAAGACCATCATCTTTAATTAAACTATTTGCTAACTCACGATAGATTTTTATTTTTTGACCTTCTTCAGCTTCATGTTGTTTTTTAAGTCCAAAATCTGATTTTTTAATTGAAGCAAATGCTGTGATCAAAGTTTCTTTGAATGAATCATAATCATAACCTAAAGTTTCAACAATAAAAGCTTTTCCTTCTTGTGAATTAATGAAGTTCATTCCTATTTTAGATAAATCAGCATTGTTCTTTAAGAAGTTAGAAATAGTTTGAGGTGTTAAAAAATTAGATAAATTGTTAAACATAAATCACTTCATTGAATCTAAGATCATTTTTGAAACTTTACATTCTATAGCTTCAATTATATAATCAGCAACATCAGCTCTTGAACCATATTTCATAACAGCAATTAATGCATCTTTCATATCACCTTCAGTCTCAATAGTCATTTCTGAGATCATTTCTAAATTCATATGAGCTTTTTTATGCATTTCATTGAAATAGTTTTCTAATTTTTTAGGATCAAATGAATTTTCAGCCCAATCTTTATACATATGAAGCATTTCTTTTATTTCATCTTCAGAAAGATCAAGTATTTTTCCAGTTTTTAATTTGACTTGCATAATTAAACATTTCCTTAAAAATTTAAAACTATTTAATCATGCTAAAAAATAAAAAATTTGAATTGAATATAAAGACTAAAAAAGTATGGAAAAATCGTTTAAAACTTTTCCATACTTTTATAAAATTATGAATTGATCATATTTGCAACTTCTGTATCAGTTAATGCTCTTGTCCAGAATCTTACGTCAGATAGATAGTAATTTGGATTTCCTGGCCAACCTGACCAATTATATTCAAATTGACATTGACCAATTGATGGTTTACGTGATGCTTGCGTAACGAACGTTGTTGAAACTACACTTTCATCTAAAATAACTCCATCTAAGAAATGCTTAAGCAATTTAGAATTTGCATCCCAAGTTTGAGCATAAATATGCCAATTTGAATCATTTGGAACTGCAATTTGTCCTTTTGTGCTTATATCTCCAACTATCTGTTCAGAAACATCATAACCGTTATAACAATCAAATCCAATTTTAGCATTTGATTTTGATGTTCCAGCCACACCAATTCTCCAACCTGCTCTATTTCCACTATTTCCATATGAAATTATACTTTGGCCATTTCTATTTGTTGTAAATACAGCATCATCTGGAAATTTTATCCAAAATGCTAAAGATCTTGATGAATTTCCTGAAAGTGGCATTACATCACATACAATTCGCAAGCTTCCATTTTCATTAGTAAATGAAGCAGAATCTCTTCCAACTTGTTGTTTAGTATAAAATGTTGTTGATGAATTAAATTGTAAAGATGAACTAGTTTGGCCTTCAATTGTTGTTGCATCAGAACATGGAATATACCAATATGCACCAGACGGAATTGGATTGACACCTGAATGAGAAATTAATGAAAATTTTCCTGTTGAAGGTGTTGAATTTCCAGTCGAAGAACTTACTGTCACGTTTACTTCACCTGAAGTTGGTGTTGAAACTCCATCATAAGTAAAAATTCCTGTTGAAGAATCAAATGAAATTCCAGTTGGTAAAGTTCCACTTAATGAATAAACAGGTGTAATTGGATTTTGTGAAGAATATTTTACTGGTAAAGATAAAAGATCGGAATAAAAATCCAATGTTTGATCAATGCAAGTTATTTGGTTTAAATTTACCTGAACATTGAATGTCACTATGACAGGTGTTGGATGATTTGGAGCAGTGAATGCCAATTGGAATGTTCCTTGTTCAGCTGAAGATTGTTGACCATTAGAAATAATTGTCTCAGTTTGCACTTGATTAAATGAAATTCCAGTTGGTAAACTTCCACTGTAAAGTTCAGAATAGATTGATTGACTACCTTCACTTGTCATTTGAATTATATAAACTTCCTGCTTTTCAGTAGTAAAAGTTATATTTTGAGGAGAAGGAATGGTTAAAATACTATACATTCTTGTAGTTATTGTCACATTAATGTCTTTTGTCACTACAGTATTGCCACTCATTCTAACGACTAAATTATAAGTATGATCGGCATCAGTTAATGCTTTACCAACAAATTTTCCATTAGATGAATTTAATGTTATTGAAGAAGGTAAAGCACCAGAAACGATTTCAAAATTGGTCACTGTTCCGATTGAAGTATATGAAATAGTTTTAGCTTGATCTGAAACAGGACCAAAATCAAATGTTTGATCATTAGCATTTATTTCATATTTTGGAGAAAATTCTTGAGCTAATTCTGTTTTTTCATCAGCTGTTAAAATTCTATCATAAATTCTTACTCCAGTAAAATAACCTGTGAATTGTTCTCCACCATCAAAATTAGTTGAAATAACAAAACTATCCCAAACTAAACTATGATTGAATGCATTTAATGTTTTTATCAATACTCCATTAAGAAAAATTGATAATGTTTTATTTGCATTATTTGTATATTGGTAAATCCAATTATTCCAATCCATGTGAAAATCGCCTGCGTATTTCCAACTATTTCCACCATATATTCCAACTTTTGCATCTTTTATATAATCAATAGCATAAATTGCACCATTAGTCTCTTTTGCACCAAGTTCGAAAATCATTCTTGTAGCACCTGTATAATCATTATTTACATCACTACACCAAAGTGAAATAGTCCAATCATGATCTCCAATAGGTATATTTTTCTGTTCATCAGTATATAATTTTTTAGCAGCAGGAATATACATACACGGAACATTATTTCTTGTTTGGAAGGTTATATCACCTGTTCCAGATGTTTTCATTTCTCTTCCAAAATACTCTTTTAAATCTTTCTCTAATGGAGCATAAAACACTAATCCATCAGTTGGACCGTAAATTCCAGGACCATCATTTTTTCCAAATGGATTTAGCTTATAAGGAATCTTCATAATCAAACTCCTTTTACTATATCAATTAAATCTTGAGAAATATATCCTTGTTGAACTGCAGTTAAAATCAGTGGATCATTTATGTTAATTTCTTGAGCATCTGCCCAGTCTTTTGCAAAAGAAGTATTTCCAGAAAGAATTGCATCTAATTCTGACTCTTTTCCAGCAGCTCTTAAAGCTCTTCTTATTTCAAGTTTAGTATAAAGTTCTTCTTCTACATTATTGTTTGAAGTATCTTTTTTAGTAATTACTCCATTTTTTATTTCATATAAATAAGCAGGAAATTCATATTTAGCATAACCATCAGAAAAAAGCATTACTTCATTATTTTCTTTATTGTAGCCAAAAATCTTTTTACCATTTCTAACTACTGAATAAGGAGCTTCCACTATTTTATTGTCAACTATTTTTAAATAACTCATATTTTATCTCCTTGTTAAAAACTATATGCATATGAAATTGCTTCATGAATGTTATTTGAATTATCTTTATAAATTCTTCTAGTAAATACATGAACAAAACTACCAGATAAAGTATCAGGAAATTCACCAACTAATTTTATATCTTCGTCAATTTCTATTGTATCAATATCTTCATTATTTGTTGTTTTTATCCATGACTCAAATGTTGAAGTTTCATTAGCATCTAATTCAAAATCATTAAATTGCATTTCATTTATTTCTAATTTTCCACTAATTAAAGTAATTTCATTTAAAAATACTTCATAATTTGGATCAAACTCTAAATCAACTGCTCCTGTTAAAACAACTTCACCAACTTTTATGTTATTTTTATTCTCTATTGACTTTACTTTAGTAAAATCTACTGAAATTTGATCATCTTCTATAGAAATTCCATCTCCGGCAGTATATTCAGCTCCACCACCAGATAAAGGATATCTAGTTCTTTCACCTTCAATGTCTTCTCTAACAAGATAACCTTCACTATCAACTAATGTGTAAATTTTCCCTTGCACACTAAGTAAATCATCATTTGAGCGCATTTATTTAAAATCCTTATACTTTATTTCTATTTATTTTTTATTTAAAAGTCTTCCAGGTTTACAACCTTGTGGACAACACTTACAAAAATATTCATTTATTCCATCATTAAACCATTTTGAACCTTTTATCCAGATTGGATTAAATCCAATATGTTTTTTTCTTAATTTTATTTTATGTTCAACAGTAAAAGATCCTCGTTTTTTATTTTTCCAATGTATTGATGCGTGTTCTGCTCTTGAAATATAAGCCAAGTTTGATAATGAATTATTTAATTTATCTTCATCTTTATGATGAATAACATAATTTTCTTTATATCCAAATAATGTATAAATCAATATTCTATGGACTGGTGTTTGCTTAAAATATTCCCTTCCATTTTTATAAATTGATGTTTTTTGAATTTTTCCATTAATGTCTGTAATTATACCATTTTCATCAATGAAATAGTTGTCTAAAGTTTTTTCTTTTCCAAGTCTAATCATTTTTATAGTCCTTTACTGTCCACTTAATTAAAAATTGGAGCAGGCTGTGGACTTTAGCTTTTCGTGTTCGACTCACTAGCTCCATTATAAAAATAAATATTTTTAGTTATTTATTTTAAGAAGACTATTTATGTAAAAATATCTTTTTATATATTTCGATTTCTTCTTTTAAAAAAATTTGAAGATCATAAAATATGTTTTCATCATTCGACTTCCAAAAATTTCTTAATTTTAATCTAGTAGGTTCTGGAACATGTTCAGCTGCTCTAAGAATAAGACCTATAGCATATGGTTTATTTATTTCTAAATAAGCAGGCTCAAAATTAAGTAATTCATTAGCAGCTTCTAAATATAAAATATAAACTTTTGCTGGACCTAAAGCTTTTTCTTCTAAATCTAAACATATTCCGTCTTCAACTTTTTTGATCTCCATTTTATTTAGCATATGAATAAAATCATTTATTTCGTTTACATTAAATTTAAATGTACTGAAATAATCTTTTATCATTTTGAATAATGTTTTTGCTTCTTCTATATAAAATTTTTCTAAATGCTTATATGCTAAATATACTTGTCCTAATGCTCTAAAATTTTCAAATCCAGATTCTAAAACTAAAGCATAGCTTAAATGTTTTATAGCACATTCAATACAAGTTTCAAATGGCAAAGTCATTTCTTCTTCAATCAAAGGCAATTGAGATTTCTTTTTAGAACATGAACAACTCATGGATTATCATCTCCTTCATCCTCTTCTTCTTCTTCATCTCCTCCTGTATTTTCAGGATCAACTATATAAAATCCTGGAATAGGCCTTGCAGTCAATTTAAAATAGAATTCATAATTAGATAAAAGTTTTCCTTCATCTCTTCTATAACCTTGTTCTCTAGCACAATCTAAAAATGTATTTCCTTCACTATGCCATCTAACAATTGCTTGTCCACTAGGAGCTATCCAATGATCTTCTTCATCTCTTATAGTGAAATTAGATTCATATTGATCTAAAACTATTTTTAATCTTTCACTATAATTTATTCCACCAGAAGCATAAAAAGCTAAACAATTAGTATTTTCTCCCCAACGATTTATATCCCAATTCCATTCATCTTCTCCCCATGTACATGATTCTTCCCACCATTCATCTGGTTCTTCTGGATCATGCGCCCATTGATAACCATTTGTACCACTAATTGCTATAGGTATAAAATGATTAAGAACTAGATCAGGTGAAATTTCATCATTTATGTTATAAAGATATTGAATTGATCCACTTGGTAAACAATCGTTAGAATAGCCATATTCATAAAAAGATTCACCTGGAATTTCATATTGGTATCTAGACATTGGAGATTCATACCATTTGTATGGTAACCCTAAAGAAGGAACTCCTAAAGGAAAAAATGAAGAAGGAGCAAATTCAACTTCTTCCGTATCAAATGAAGTTAGTTTAGCAACAATAAAATAAGTCGATTCAAAACTCATTACTTGAGTTTGAACCATTGAAGAAACATGCGAACAATAAGGATCTAAAACACTTCCATATTTTTCAAATTTAGTAGTTTTTATATCATAATTTCCTGATATATTTGCTCGCATTAAATTATCTCCCAACCAATGATAAAAATAAGGATCTCTATTTACTATAGCACTACTTAAATCTTCTAAAGACGTTTGAGACCATGTTCCAATAATTGGTTGATTTGTTTTATAAACATATTCATTTTTAATGTCACCATCAATATATATTCTGGCTGGTCTTTTACAAGTAAATTCAACTTCAATAATTCCACTTAATTGTCCAGATAAACAAGGACATTTTTTACAAATAATTGGATGTCCTTCATCATCTACTACAAGTTTATTTTCTAATTTCCATAAACTGTCTTCCATATTTTATTCCTCTTCATTATTTTCGCAAGTTCTTGATTCAATAAATTCTGGTGTATATACATATCCAGATGCAGGAACTTGTGGATCAACATAACTTGATGTAATTTCAATAAATCCGGCGGACATTGGAACAGTTTCGAAATTATAATCATTTCCGTAAATAAATGTTTGACCTGATGGAGGAGCAAATTGAGCAAATATAGATTGATCAATATTTTGAACAATTGCTAAATTATATACTGAACCTTCAGAACCCCAATCGGAAACTACTGAACCTAAATGATATTGAATCATTTCTCCACCATATAAAGGTAAAATTTGTCCAGACGCTGAATCTCTATCTATAAAAAATGTAGTTGCACTTAAATTTTTAGTATCTAATTGAGCATATGCATCATAAAATGAACCAGAAATTCGAGATCCACTTAAAAATGCACCTTCTGCTACTATAGTGTTATTTTTGAAATAAATTAAACCAGGTCTAATGAAAAAGCTAAATGTTTCTCTTCCAAATTCATGAGATGGTTCAGGAGGATTTAAACCTGGACAATATTGAAATGTTCTATCCCAATGAGCATTTATAGCAAAACTTTTTCTTACTTCTGGCATAAAAATTTCAATATTGTTAGTAACAAATTGATCTTTAACTGTCCAATAAAAATTACCTACATCTAAAGAAGATGATAAAGGAAATTTTTCAATTCTTCCAACACATGTAGAATAAAAACCTTTAGTGCAAGGTATATATCTATAATCTTTTATATAATTATTTCTTTGATCTTCATATATAAAAAAGAACTTTGGAGGTTCTGGCATTTGTCCAGGATATTGTGGATCACTAACTTCATTTACATTAACACCTATCATTACATCCCAAACACCTGCTGAAGGAGGTTCATGTTCTCCATCTGATCCAAGTAGATCTAATGTTGCAATAGTAGAACTAAGTTCATTCATTCCCATTATCCAGTTATTTTTTTGATTTCCATCATATAATGTAATCAAACCACTGGAAATACTTAAATATTCTTTTACAGTATCATCTACTGTTTTTCTTTGAATAGATAAATGGAAAGGAGGAATATATTCAAAGTATGCTTCTCTAAATGTCTCATTAAATGTAGATGTAGTAGTTCCACTTTTTAAAGAAATTCCACCTAATTGTGCAGCCTTTCTTAAAGCTGACATATTTTTTTCACTAGCAGCAAGAACATCCATTTTCAATCCTCTTCAACTTTTGCTCTAAATGCGATATTTGCAGATGACCCGGTGCCTAAATCTACATCTTTCCATTCATATATAAATAATGATTGATCATAAAATTCACCAGTTCCTGATAGTGCATCTTTATTGATCTCGCCAAGGTGAAGTGGCACCGGTTCTTGAACGAAATCACCATAAAATGTAGCTTGACGTAATGTATCATTATTTAATTTTTGGTTATACTCATTCACTTTGTCTCTAGCTTCCATCATCTTATCGAAATCACCAAAGTCTCTTAAATACTTAGGTTTAGAAGGATTTTGTTCATCAGGGGTAATTGTATACCATGCACATATATCAAAAATTGTGGAAAGTACGGATTCATCATCATCATCATAGTATGGTTGACTTAATGCTCTTTTTCCAACATCTTTATATTTCAATGTATGTCCTTGAGGATCAACTATAACTTCATATGACCAAACATCATATGCTTCATATTTGCCATTCTTATTTTTATAAAAAGCTCTCTTTAAACTTGGTGGCAAAAACAAGCCTTTACCTTCAGCAATAGTTATTTTACCACCATGATAAATGCCACCGGTATGATATTTTCCGTTATAGTTAACATTGTTCCAAAAAGTTACTTCATTGTTGTTAACAAAAGCTGAAGAAAATGAAAAATCTTTATCTTTTGTTGCTACTGACCAAGTAATTCGCTGTGTGAAATTTGGCATAGTCATATCATAAATAACATCATTTGCTGAATTTCTCGGATAATCAACAAGCAAACTAGAGAAAGTTGTTTCATCTGGATCATAGTTTTTAATTCCTTTTGCAGGAACTTCATTAGCAACATAAGAAACTAAGAAATCTTCAACAGGCAGTTCCCAAGGTTTTAAATCTTCTGAAATAAATCCACCAGTTGCATCTGATGCCTCTTTTTTATTTTCATATAAAATATCAACAACACCATAAGAAAGCTGATCCATATGATCTTCTGAAGTCATTGTATCTATGCTAGATATTTCCTTTACATAAAATGCTGAAAGAGCTCCAGTTAAGTTGACTCCCGCTGAAGGAATAGAAGGATGATCTTTTAATTCCATTAAATGTGAAACACCACTTATTTCTTTTCCCTTTGACCAGTCATCATATTGTGAAGGTTCAAAATACATGTATCTATGAAATGTCCAACGATCATCCGTTGACTCATCTCTTTGAATATCTTTTTCTAGTTCATCTAGTTCTGGTTTATATGTCCAACTCATAAAGCATTTTCCTTTTTATTTTATTTATCATCCGCTATAATCCACTGCTCTCAAAAGTATTCCTTTTTGGTTTGAAATACTAGTAGCAATTTTATTTAAAGATTCTTGTGCTTTTGTTAAAATATCATTTCTCTTTTGATCTAATTGAAGTGATTTGTTATCTGCATTTGTTAAAGCATCTTGCAATTGACCAACAGGACGTAATGAAGAAGTTATGAATCTCATTTCTTCCATTGTTCCACTTTTAATTGCTTCGGAACCTGTTGGGCTGAATTGAAGTAGTTTTTTAGCATATTCTTGAATCATATCATTAGTAGCTCTGATAGCATCTTCTTCTTTTTTAAGACCATCTAATTTTACATTTGTTTCTTCTTTGATCATATCGATCATTTCTTTTTGTTTAGATAATCTTAAATCTTCTAATGTTTTAATTCTTTCAGCATCCTGTTTATCTTTTGGTTTGCCTAATTCTATTTTTAATTCTTTTTCAATATTGTCAATATATTCTTTAACATTAGCAATTCTATTTTTTACACTCTTCAATAATTTTTCTTGATCAGGTGTTCCATTGAATTTTAATTTAGTGAACTCTTGGTTTAATCTTTCCCACCAATTTTTCAAATCTAATGTTTTTGATAATTCATCTAAACGTTCTTTGCTTGCCTTTTGATAATCTTCAAATGCTTGTCTCGCAACGTTGTTTGACTTATTTACAAGTGAAGTCATTGTTTTTGAATCTTTTTTATTTGCTTCAACTTGTAATTTCATATCAGCCAAAACAGTATCTAATCTTTCTCTAGCTACTTTTAATTCTCTTTCAATTTGAGATCTTTTATAAAAGTTTAATGGTTTTTCTAATTGCTTTTGAAGATCATTTATTTTATTGACAAGTTGATTTCTTTCATTTACACTTTTTGTAAGTAAAATTTGTCCATCATTATATCTCTTTAAAACTTTATCATATTCTTTTTCTATGTCTTCAATAATTTTAAAAGCTTTTGGATCAATTTTTTTCAGATCTCCAGCTTTCAGTTCTTTCAAAAAGCTATCATATTTTTCATTTATCTCTTTAAAACTTTCTTGATATGTTGATAATGTCAACATTATATTGTTAAACAAAGTATTTCTTCTATTTACATCAGTAGAAAAAGATAATCCAGTAAGATAATTAATCAAAGACTCAAAAAATCCATTAATTTTTTGTCCAATTACTTCAATCATTCCACTAAAATTAAACCATTCACCAGTTGAAATCTTATTTAAAATCATTGTTCCTGCTAAAGCTAAAACACCAATTATAGCTGCAGTCAATGCTACTGGCCAGCCTGCTACAGCAGCTACTACTGCTGCTCCAATTCCCGCTAATTTTGCTGCAATTGCTGCTCCAATTCCAGAACTAGCAATTCCACCAGCAATTTTCAATGCAGAAATTCCAGCTAAAACTGCTTTTAATGTTCCCATAGCAACAGTTATACTTTTTATAGCAACTAAAACTCCTCCTAAAGCAACAATAATTCCACCAATTCTTTGAACCCAAGGTTTATCCAACACATCATTGATTTTATTCAAAACTGGAACAAACATCTTAGATAAAATTTCACCAGCTTGAGCAAAAACACCATGTTTTAATGTATTTGAAATGTTATCAAAAGCTTTAGATAATGTTTTTGCTTCTTCTACATTAGCACCTTCATATTTTTTAGTTTGTTTTAAAACTTCATTTAAAATAGTTAATGCAGTAGCTGCTTTCTCAGAATAACCTTGATAATTTTTCAATTCTTCAACTTGCTTTTTGAATGATGGTGATGTCTGATCTACTAAAATACCAAATTGAGCTAAACTTCTTGTCATTCCATATAATGATCTAGTTAATTTATCAGCAGCATCTTTAGAATCTATTTGGAAAAATGCAGCTAAATTAGCAGATGCTTCAGCTATCTTGCCGTTTACTTCTCCGAATTTATCAGGATCTAGATCAAACTCAAATGTTCTAGAACCAATTAAATTCAATAATTTTTTAGCAGATGCTTCAGTTTCACCAAATGCATTTTGTAATGTTCTAACAGAAGACTCAGCATTTTTATTCATTTTTCCATATAAAACATCGAAATTTCTAAAAGTGACTAAAACATCTTTAAATGCATCACCTAGCATTCTTGCTCCTTGAATAACTTTAGTAAAACTCCAAGCAGCAAATAAACCTTTACCAACTGTTTTAGCAGTATCGCCAGTTTCTTTTAATGCATTAGTGACTTTCTTTATTTCATTTACTGAATCTTGTGTATTTTTAACTTGTAAAATCAGTTCACTTATATCAGGCATTTTCATTCTCCCAAATTACTCTTATAGAAAGTATCATATTGAATCTATTCCATTCATTGTCAACATTTCTATTTAAAGTTATTTGAATAATTTTAGCTCTACTTTTGTCTTCTGAATCATTAATTACAGTTAAAACACTTAATCTTTTTCTAAGTTCAACTATAAATTTGTTTATTTTGCTTTCTTCAATATATTTTCTTTCAAATACTTCAATAACTAAAGTAGAGACCTCTTCGAAATTTATATTTCCAATTTCATTTAAATTACCATAACCTAAAACAAATCTTACAAAGAAATCTTCATAATCATTTGGGATTTGATTTTCATCTAGAATTTGTTGATCAGATAAATTAAAATCATTAGTTAAAATTTCTTTTATAGTATTTTTTATTTTATCATAAATCATGGTGTCAATTTTATCCATCTATATTTTTTATTTATGTTTTTCTTCATATCTTTTAGAAAGGTTCTCTAAAAATGCTATTCTAACTTTATCATCCATTTCAGGTTTTTTCTTATCAGATTGAGAAGGGAGATCAGACCATTTCAAACAATGTTTAGCATTTCTTGTCAATTTTATTCTATTTAAATCATCTAAATCTTTGATCAACACTCTTAAATCATTTATAGCATCTAATGTAAATTTCTGTTCCTCTCTTTCTATTTTTTTATCTAAACAAAAAGCTGTCTCAATCCAGATCAAATCTTTAATTGAAACAGCTGAATAATCTATTGAATTTGTTTTATACTGAAATAAAATCCTTTTAGCAAATAAAGTCAATTCCGTTGAATAATCTCCAGAATCTTCTCCTTGCATTATTTCTTTAATTTTTTTTTAGCAATATTTTCTTCTTTTAAAACAGTTTGAGCATATTCAGTAGAAAAATCCAATACTTGCTTAAGAATTTCTAAACATGAAATATAAGCATTATCAATTAAAAATGCTATCTCTTCATCATTGCATTTGCAGCCATATTTTAAAACAATTGTCAACGCTGCACGCTGAGCTTCTTCATTCTCAACATCTTTCTCAAATGCTTCTGATAATTTTTTTATTTTAAGTAATCCTAAACCAGTTATTGGATAAATTGTGACTTCTTCCTCAAATAAAGGAACTTTAATTTCTTTTGAAGGGATGTTAAATTTAGAAATATCTATTTTCATGCTTTTGTTTCCTTTTCTTTATTTTTTAAAAGGAGGGTATATTTCAACCCTCCATATAATTTTAATTATTGATAATTAATGTAGTTAGTAGTTCCATTGAAATCGTAAGTAGGAACTCCATCAACACCAATTGATAAATCTCCAGGAGATGCAACCTTTCCTGAAATTGTAATTGTATGTCCATAGAAAGGTGTTCCAGAAATACCAGATAATGATGCTGTATAATTTTGTAAATCTTTTGCAGCTTTTCTAAAATCAAAGAAATCAGCTGTAAATGAAGTTGTAAATACAAAGTTATTGTCTGTTCCAGGAGCTGTCACTACAGTTCTCTGTTCATTATTTAATTTAAAATCTTCAGTTGAGGCTTCTGACATACCAGGAATTGTGGCAGTTTGAAAACCATAATCTTCATATGTTTGTGAGCCTACTGTTAAATTCATTCTAAATTCAGTGGCACTAAATGCACTACGATCAAGTTGTGAATCAGGCATATTTTTAATTCCTTATATATAAGTTTTATAATGTTATTTATTTGAAATCTCTTTTCCTTTTCTTTGGAACTTTGCTAGAGCATCAACAATAGCTCTTTCAACAAAATGTTGACCAGCTTGATAAACTGTTCCATTGTTGACATATTGGCAATAACCGCAATCATTAGAAATTTCTATAGATCTTGCATTAGCTGCAATAGTATATGAACTTCTAAGTTTACCAGTTCTAACAGGTGAAAACAATTTTAAATCTTCAAAAATATCTGCAGCAAGTATTTTTTTAGCTTCTTCCATTCTTTTCAATAGACGGAGCTCATAAGATGCTACACCATTTTTATCTAATTTAAATCTCAATTTATCACCTATTTGTAAAAAATGAAACTAAACAATCTTCGTTGTTTAAGGACCCTTCAAACATTATATCTTTTACATCATATTTCTTAGAATTGTAAATTATTGAAAAATGTCCATCATTCAAATCAAATTCTTTTAGTTCATTCATAGCAACTATAAATTCAGTATCATATTTGAAAAAGCTTTCTTCATTCAATTTATTCAATGTCTTTTTAACACAATTTACTTGTTTAGAAAATTCTGAAATATATACAACATTTCCGTTTTCATTTTTTCTCTGTGCTAATTGAATTAAATTTATTTTTGAACGCCAAAGAGGAACTTTTACTAATTTTTCTACTAAATTTTTAAACTTATTCAATTGTTATTTCTCCTATATAAAATTAGAATTGGCTCAAGTGTAAAGAAAAAGCAAGAAATTCACTTAAACCAATTCAAAAATTATAACCAAGTAAATGAATTTTTTACCTTTAAATTAGGATCTTCAACAATTGGTGAAATTCCTAATCTTTCTAACATAGCTTTTACGTATCTTGAAAATAAATCACCTTTGTTCTTATAATCTACGGCACCTTGAACAGCGCCTTTTCCAATGTTGAATGAAGTTAATCCTTCATATTGATAGAATAGATTCAGATCAATATTTGAATTGAATAAAAATATCATTTCTTCAGCAACAACAGGAACTAATTCAGAATCAAGTAATTCATAATCTCCAATTCCGTAAAAAGTATCCAATATGTTTATAGCAGTAGTCATATATTTGCTTAAATCTTCATCTGTTAATTCTAGAAGTTCATAAGCATTTATTCTACTTACTAAATATTCTTTTATTTCAGTTAATGTCATTTTCTTAATTCAAAGGGGGACCTAAATCCCCCTTATATTTTGTTAAATTATATTTTATTTGAATTAGTAAGTAACACCACTTAATTTAATCCAAGCATTATTGGCATTGCGAACCATTAATGTAAGTTCAGTGATAATTGAAAGAGCTGTGTTATCACCAACTTTTCCAAGCTCTGTTACTGAG
>CAMYZH010000030.1 GCA_947303785.1 uncultured Clostridium sp. | reverse complement strand
AAAGATGAAGCATACTTAACACATACATTACCGGTTACTAAAAATGATTTATATAATTCAAAGTTTATTCAAACACTAATATTTTTCTTTATAGGGTTTATTATTGTTTTATTAAGCCTATTTGTAGCATATTATACACCAGATACATGGCAGGTTATAAAAGAGTATATTAAAACTATCACTATAGGATTTAATATGAGCACATTATTCTTTATTACAATGGCTATTGTACTTATATTTTTAGAGTTATTTAATGCTATTCAATGTGGATTCCTAGGAATTATTTTAGGATATAAAAAGAATAATGGTAAGATAGGATTTTCAGTATTATTTGGATTTATCATATATTTGGTTGCTCAAACTTTAGTGCTAGGTTTAGTTTTTGTATATGGTTTATTTGACCCAACAGTAATGGAATTGTTTAAATCAGGTACAATTAGTATTGATGTAAATGCTTTTAAAATTTTAGCAATAGTAGCATCAATATTATACTTAAGTATCATATTTAGTATGAGTATAATAGGTAAAAAACTATTAAATAAAGGTGTTAATATTGAATAGAATACTCATTATAAATTAACATTATTTAGGTAAAGTTTAAATACCTTTTTAGATAACTTGAGAAAAAATATGCACGCAAAAAGAAGGAAAATTCAGGAAGTAGAAAGACAAAACAATGCTAGTTTCGGAGGATAAAGGTACGTAGAAGGATGATGAAAGATGTCCATGTGGCAGTGGGAAGAAGTATAAGAACTGTTGCGGTAGAAACCAATAATATCAATGGTTTGCAACGATTTTGAAAAATCTAAAATACGAAATAAATTACATTTAGATACGTTTTAGATACGTTTTTTATAATTGAAAAAGGACTTAAAAGATACATTGTTTTTAGGTAAATGATGTATCTTTTTTGATAACATTTTGATTTTTTTATAACTAATGATATAATGTGTCTGATGATATACTTTGAAAGGGGAATCATTATGAATGATTTAGAACAGAAAAAGGCAGCAAAAGAATTTGCTGATAGATGGAAAGATAAAGGTTATGAAAAGGGAGAATCACAAAAATATTGGATAGATTTATTATCAAATGTTTTAGATGTGAAAAATGCTACTGAATTTATAAGATTTGAAGATACTGTTCATATTGATAAAGCAACCGGATTTATTGATGGTTTTATAGATAAAACGAAAGTATTAATTGAACAAAAATCTATTGATAAAGATCTAAGAAAAGCAATTAAACAATCAGATGGTTCATTATTAAATCCTTTTCAACAGGCAAAAAGATATTCTTCAGAACTTCCATATGATGATAGACCAAGATGGATTGTTACTTGTAATTTTAAATCAATGCTTGTATATGACATGAACAATCCAAATGGAGAACCAGAAGAAATATTACTAAAAGATTTAGAAAAAGAATATTATAGATTAACCTTTTTAGTTAATGCTAAGAGTGAACATATAAAGAAAGAAGAAGAAATATCATTTAAGGCTGGAGAATTAGTTGGAAAACTATATGATGCTTTTTCTAAAGAATATAAAGATATAACTAATGAACAATCTCAAAAAGATTTGAATGAGTTATGTGTTAGATTAGTATTTTGTTTATATGCTGAAGATGCTGGATTATTTGGAAGAAGGTTTATTTTCCATGACTATTTAGCGAAACATGATGATTTGACATTAATGAGAGAAAATCTAATAAAGTTATTTAAAATATTAGATACTCCAATTGAACAAAGAGATCCATATTTAGATGATGATTTAAATCAATTTCCATATGTTAATGGAGGATTATTTTCTAATGAAAATATTGAGATACCAAAATTTACTGATGAAATAAGAAGTACATTATTAGCAAAAGCATCAGATGAATTTGATTGGTCAGAAATTAGTCCGACAATATTTGGAGCAGTTTTTGAATCAACATTAAATCCAGAAACAAGAAGAGCAGGAGGTATGCATTATACTTCTATAGAGAATATTCATAAAGTTATTGATCCATTATTCCTAGACGATTTAAGAGAACGATTAAATAAAGCAGAAAGTTATAAAAATGAAAAAACAAGAAATGAGGAATTAAGAAAATTCCAAAATTATTTAGGAACATTAAAATTTCTTGATCCTGCTTGTGGTTCTGGAAACTTTTTGACTGAAACATATTTATCATTAAGAAGATTAGAAAATGAAGCTTTAGATATTATGCAAGGTGGAATGATGACATTAGATATAGAAGGAACAATAAAAGTATCTATACAACAATTCTATGGAATTGAGATAAATGACTTTGCTGTTAAAGTTGCTAAAACTGCATTATGGATAGCAGAAGCTCAAATGTTTCAAGAAACAAAGAAATTATTATATAATCCTACACAGCTAAAAGATATTTTACCACTAGAAACTTATGAAAATATAGTAGAAGGAAATGCTTTAAGAATTGATTGGAATGAAGTAATACCAAGTACTGAATGTAATTATATAATGGGTAATCCGCCATTTGTGGGATATTCACATCAAAATGCAATACAAAAAGATGACATAGTTAATATTTTTGTTGATAAAAAGGGGAAAAAACTAAAGAATTCAGGTAAGATAGATTACGTAGCAGGCTGGTTTTGGAAGGCCTCAGAGTATATATATAATAGTAGAGTAAAGGTTGCATTTGTTTCTACCAACTCTATAACACAAGGTGAGCAAGTTGAAGCAATTTGGGAACCATTATTTGCGATTCATAAGATAGAAATAATATTTGCTCACAGAACCTTCAAATGGACAAGTGAAGCAACCCAAAAAGCAGGAGTTTCATGTGTTATTATTGGAATTGGATTTGAAAATGCGGTAAAAGAAACAAAAATTATATTTGACAATAATTTAATTATTTCATGTGATGAAATATCCCCATATTTATTAAAAAATCAAAATGTAATTGTACATAAGTCAGAAAAACCAATTTGTAATATCCCAAAAATGATGAATGGGAATAGACCGGTAGATGGAGGAAATTTACTATTATCTGAAGAAGAATATAAAAATATAATAGAAAAAGAGCCGTACTGTGAACGATTTATTAAGCCATGTATAGGGACTACAGAGTTTTTATACAATTCAAAAAGATATTGTTTGTGGTTAGTTAATTGTGAACCGTTTGAATTAAGAAAAATGCCATTAGTTATGGAGAGAGTTGAAAAAGTTAGAAAAATGAGGAGTGATAGTTCAGATAAAGGAACAAATAATCTTGCTAATTCTCCGACTTTATTTAGAGAGCAAAACAATCCAAAGTCAGCTATTGTTGTTCCTGTTACAACTTCAGAAAATAGAAGATATATACCCATGGGATTCATTGATGATTCTGTAATAACTAACAACTCTTTACAAATAATTCCTAATGCAAGTTTATATGAGTTTGGAATACTAATGTCAAATGTGCATATGGCTTGGATGAGAACAACGACGGGAAGACTTGAATCCAGATATCAGTATTCTGCTAAAGTGGTTTATAATAATTTTCCATGGCCGGAACCTTCAGATAAGCAAAAAGAGAAAATTGAAAGAACTGCTCAAATGATATTAGAGGCAAGAGCAAAATATTCTAATAGTTCTCTAGCAGATTTATATGATGAATTGACTATGCCACCAGAATTAAGAAAAGCTCATCAATTAAACGATATAGCAGTTATGGAAGCATATGGATTTGATTGGAGACATATGACTGAATCAGATTGCGTAGCTAAATTAATGGAATTGTACAAAGAATTAGTAGGAGAAAAGAAAAAATAAGAATGGAAGTGTAGATCTTGAATATTGAAATTTGTAATGCAGTGTCAGGATATGTACAAGCTTTATATGTTTTAAATCAAAAGCTAATTAAACTTTGCGGAATAGATGTTATTAATAAATATGAATATTGTCATAAAGAAATCTTCGATATAATTCAGGAAATTCCAAGACTTGTACCATATATGTTTGATATTAAGAAAAAAGTATTGGAATTAACAGATAAAAACGGTTTATTAGAATTTAAAAATGAAATCACATATCTTGAAAGTAGTTATTTAAATATATTAAAAGATAATTATAGTTTTTTAGATAAAATTAGAATTATTAGAAATAAGTATGAACATAAAATGCATAATGTAAAAAGAAAATCTTCTGGAAGTGGAACAACAACATACTTTGAATTTGAATTTGAAGTATATATTCCTGAAGAAGGGCAATACAAGAGTATAGAAGTAGAAGCAGTAGAATTTATAAAACTTACAAAGCAATTAAATTCTCTATTTTCACTAATAATTAAAGAGGTATTGGCTTATTCATATAAAGAGGGTAAAAGTGATTATCCATACTACCAGAGATTGTATAGATTTGATTTTGAGGATTTTAATAAAATATATAATAGCAATTTGTTGAGAACTTTTGGTAAATTAATGCTTGATTTTTAGATACGTTATTAGATACGTTCTAAATGAGTTGTAAAAATAGTTATGACATTATTTCAAACAATACGAAAAATATTGCAAAATATTTGAAATTTGTTGCAAAATATACGAAATAAATTTCCATGTGGCAGTGGTAAGAAGCATAAGAACTGTCATGGAAGAAATCAATAAAGTCCGATTATTCGGGCTTTTTTCTATACTTAATTAAATTAATAAAATTATAAATTATAAATAGAAATTTTGATTGAACTGTTGAATATTAAATAGCAATATGGTACAATACAAATGTTCGCAAAATAAATCTAACTTGTCAAAATTTTCGACAAGTTCAAATAAAGTATTTTAGGAAATAAGATGAAAATAATTTAAAATTATAAAGGATAATGTAAATGAAAAACAATATTGTAACAACAGAGATTCTTGTTAAAGAAACCAAGGTTGGAGTAATGAGAATAGGAAATACAAATTATATTTCTCTTACAGATTTAGCTAAATATCAAAATTCAAGTGATCCTTCTTTTACTGTAAAAAATTGGCTTAGAAGAGTAACAACTATAGATTATGTAGGTTTGTGGGAGCAAATTCATAACGACAGTTTTAATTTGGTCGAATTCGACCAAATTAAAACTGAATATGGAAGAAATTCTTTTGCAATGTCACCAACACAATGGATAAAAAGAACAAATGCTATTGGAATAATTTCAAAAGGTGGTAAATATAGCATAGGAACATATGCTCATCCGGATATTGCTTTTGAATTTGCAAGTTGGTTATCTCCAGAATTTAAATTATATTTAATTACAGAGTTTGAAAGATTAAAAAGCAATGAAGCATATCAAGAAAAAATCGATTGGCAAGCTAATAGGTTATTATCAAAATTAAACTATGTTGTACATACAGATTCAATAAAAACTAATATTGTTCCAGAACTTACAGATAAACAAAAGAAATATGTTTATGCAGAAGAAGCAGATGTACTAAATGTAGCTTTATTTGGTATGACTGCTAAAGAATGGAGAGATAAAAATCCAAAACTCGCAGAAAAAGGAAATATGAGAGATTATACAGATTTACTACATTTAGTTATTCTTAATAATCTTCAAAATACTAATGCAGAGTTGATTGAAGAAAAAATACCACAAAATCAAAGATTAATAAGATTGAATAAAATGGCTAAAAGACAGATGGAAATATTAAAAGATAATAGGAATATAAAAGAATTAGAAACATTGCAAAAACAGGTAAATGATGATAAATTATCTATTAGTGATGAAAATTAGATAGCTTTTAAAAATAAAAAAAGTAGACATAAATTTTTCAATAGATTATTTCAAATATCTTTAAAATTTTTATAAAGTATTATAAAATACCAAAAGAGTTTAGTACTCTAAAGGTGATAAATGGATAAAGAATATCTTATAATAATTGATGAACCAATAGTAAAAACACAATATGGAATTAGAAAGATTACACCTATCGAATGATTCCTTTTGTTATAAAATAAAAAAGAGGTAATAAAATGAATAACATTACATATATACTTTCTCAGATATTTATAATAATAAGCTATATTTTATTATTATTTACATATCAGTCTAAAAGTAGAAAAAATATTTTAATTTTTAATTTTGTTTCTTTAATAGCAACTGGGTTGTCATATGCATTTTTATCTGCATATTCAGGGTTGACAATGGTGTTTGTTGCAATAATAAGAAATATAATATTTTATATAGATGAAAAGAAAAATGGTAAAAGCATTAAAAACAATACTAAAGATTATATTATACTAGCAATTTTATAATTAAAATAAATTATATTTGCAATATTAACATATAAAGGAATACTAAGTATGATGTCTGTTTTTGCAACAATGTTATATACTTTTTCAGTATGGCAAAAAAATACCAAAGTGTATAAATTGTTAGGAACACCAGTTGAAACAATAGGGATAGTATACAATATTTACATTTTTTCAATATTTGGAATAATTTTAGAGACCATAGTAGCAATCTCAACAGTGATAGGATATTTAAGAGAGAGTAGTAATAAAAATGAAAAGGAAATGGAAGAGAATACTGAATTCAGTATATAAAAAAGAAGAAGCGGATAGGGAACAACATTATCAAAAGTAAAAAAAAAACTGTATATGAAGAAATTATAAAAATCTTATTTTTGAAAGATGATAGATATGGATAGAAAAGTAGTATTAGTTACAGGAAGTTCAAGAGGAATTTGAAAAAGATGCAATTGACTTGAAAGAACTTGTGGAAAAAGAATATAAAGCTAATGCATTAGTAATTGAAACAGATGTGTCAAATGAAAATGAAGTAAAAAGCTGTATAAATAAAATTATTGGTTCAAAAGAAGCAGAAATCAAACAATTAAATTTGTAGGAGAATTAAATAATGAAGAAAATGGAATTAGAAGTTAAAATATTAGATATTAATAAAGACGAATTTATAGATAAGATTAAAGCAATGGGTGCAACTTTCAAAAAAGAAACTAAACAATATATATATACTTATGATTTGCCAACTATATATGGTAGATTTATAGACATTAGAACACAATTAAAAGATAATGAGAGTCATATTAAATATGAAACGGCGCTTGAAAAACTAAAATTATTATTTTTTGATTTAGATAACCTTTTGACAAAAGAAAACAAAAAAGAATTAAGTGGAATTATTGGTGAAGATAATGTTTCCTGTTTATGTTCAAAAGATAATTTATTTTATTATTTGGATAATAATAAATTTATAGATTTTATAAGTAAATTTCATAATAATCCTAAAAAATGGATAAGGGTTAGACAAACAAATGAAATGACTACAATAGCAGTAAAACACATTTTAGCTCCAAATGAAACCAATATTCAACAAATGTTAGAGACTGAAATTGAAGTTCCCAGCATTAAAGAGGCAAATAATTTGCTTGAAGCACTAGGGTATTCGTATAAAAGTTACCAAGAAAAAGAAAGAATTACCTATGTTTTAGATAAATATGAACTAGATATAGATACATGGCCAGGAATACCAATATATGTTGAAATAGAAGGAAAATCTGAAACTGATTTAGAAAATATATTAAGCAAATTGGGCTATTCAATGCAAGATACAATTTCGTGTACTGCCGATGAGATATATGAAAAATATGGATTATCAATGTTTGATAATCGTGAAATAAAATTTGAAAATTTTAGAAAGTAAAGAATTATTCAATAATTGGTGATAGTATAATGAATAATAATTATATAATTATAGGTGATAGTATTACATATGGAATTGGCGATTTTGAAAGTGGTGGATGGGCAAGCATATTAAAACAGTATATTGTCAATAAAGATGATTCAAAAGTGTGTAATAATTATGTACATATTGCAGGGTTCCCTGGAGCTACCAGTACGGATATTTTAAATAAAATTGAGAATATATTTAATTCATTTAAAAATGAAGAATTTAAAAATATTGTTATATTATCAATTGGTGTTAATGATACTCAAGAATTTAATGGAAAAAATAAAAATAGTATTGAAAAATATAAATCAAATATTGAAAAAATTTCGAATTATATTATAAAACAAGATGCAGAATTGATAATTTTAGGATTAACAAGAATAGAAAGTGACGAGAAGTTTTTATGGAAGCCTAAGTATTATTATAATGAATTTATATCGGAATATGATAGGGAATTGGAAGTAATAATAAAGTTTGATAATAGTCTTGAAGAATTTTGTAAAGAAAATAAGATCAAATACTTATCAATGCAAGATGTGTTACAAAAAGATGATTTTATTGATGGATTACATCCTAATCAAAAAGGCCATAAGAAAATATTTGAAAGAATAAAAAAGTATTTAAATGAGTAGTTAAAAATACAAAGATAGAAGTTAATATATCTAGTTTTAGATAAAAATTAGAACAAGGGGAAAAAATGAGAGATATAGCTGTTGTAGTGAGTAATGATAATAAAGATGTAGATGCTATAGAAACAATTGATGCAATAAAAAAAGCAGGTTTTAAAAATGTTTTTATACAATGGTATAATAAGAACTTTAATCCTTCGCAAGAAGAACAATTAAAATATATTAGAGAACAAAACCTAAATGTAATTTTTGCACATTTAGGTTATCAAAATATAAATGATTTATGGCTAGAAAATGAAGTCGGAAATAGCTTAGTAGAAAGATATAAAAAAGATATTAAAATTTGCAAAGAAAATAATATTCAAATGGTTGTTATGCATTTGAATAGTAAAAGTGAAGCTCCTAAATATAATGAAACAGGATTAAAAAGATTACAAGGAATTGTAGATTATGCAGAATCTTTAGATATAAAAGTTGCATTCGAAAATACAAAAATAAAAGGATATTTAGAATATGTGATTGAAAATATAAAAAATGAAAATGTTGGAATTTGTTTTGACTCCGGACATTGTCATGTTTATTTTAAAGATGAATTTGATTTTTCTAAATTCAAAAATAGAATTTTTGCAGTACATTTACATGATAATGATCAAAGTGATGATTTACACTTAATTCCTTTTGATGGAACATTAGATTGGAAAAAACTTATAAAAGACTTAAAAGAAAACAATTATAATGGACCAATAACAATGGAACTATGTTATGGATACGAGTATTTGAATATGGGAATTGAAAATTTCTATAAAAAAGGTTATAAAGTAGGTGAAAAGCTACAAGGAATGTTTGAAAATTAAGATATATTTTAGATACGGATTTAGATATAAATAAACATTAAATTAGTTTAAAAAATAGTAAGTTGTTGAGGAGATATTTGTGAGAGAAGAAATAGAAAAATATATAAATGAAAACTATGATATATTACAAGAATATCCTTGGAATGAATATCCAGGCTATACAACCTTTAAGCATAAAAACAATAAAAAATGGTTTGCTTTAATAGCGGATGTACCATATGAAAAATTAGATATAAATAAAGAAGGAGTTGTAAATGTAATAAATTTAAAAAGTATTCCTGAAATGATTGGAGGATTAAGAAAAGATAAAGGAATATTACCGGCATACCACATGAATAAGGAACATTGGATTACAATTCTACTTGATGGAACAGTACCAAAGCAAAAAATATGTGATTTAATTGATATAAGTTATGATTTAACAAAAAGAAAACTTTCTGAAAGGAGATAAGAAGATTGATTATAAATACTGGGATGAGAACAGATATACCAGCATTTTATTCAGAATGGCTAATGAATAGAATAAGAGATGGTTTTGTTTTTGTTAGAAATCCATATTATAGATTACAAGTAAGTAAATATAGTTTGTCTCCTGACGTTGTAGATTGTCTTGCTTTTTGTACTAAAAATCCATATCCTATGCTTAAATATTTAGATGAGTTAAATGCAAAATATAGTATGTTATGGTTTGTAACAATTACACCTTATGGAAAAGATTTAGAGCCCAATGTGCCACCATCTGAAAAAGTTATTGAAGATTTTAAGATTTTATCAGAAAAAATTGGTAAAAATGCAGTAGCGCTTCGCTATGATCCTATACTTATAAATGATGAATATTCAGCACAAAAGCATGTAGAAATGTTTGATTTGTTTGCTAAAAGGTTAAAAGGCTATACAGAAGATGTTACTATTAGTTTTTTAGATTTATATGAAAAGGTAAAAAGAAATGCGCCTAACATAAGGCCTCCAACTAATGAAGAACAAAAGTATATTGCAAAGGAATTTGTTAGAATTGGAAAAGAAAATAATATGGTAATACATGGCTGTTGTGAAAATCCTAATTTAAAAGGAGTAGGAATAGATACTGCAGGGTGTATGAGTCAAGAAATCATTGAGAAAGCAATAGGTTTTAGTTTAAAAGTACCAAATGGGCAATCAAAAAGAATTGTAACAAATGGCAATAAAGAAGATAAGTGGAAACCTATTTGTAATTGTGTAATGGGAAATGATATAGGAGCTTATAATAGTTGTATGCATCTTTGTAAATATTGTTATGCTAATTTCAATAGAACATTGGTAAAAGAAAATTATAAACTACACAATCCAAACTCTCCATTTTTAATTGGAGAATGTACATCAGAGGATAAAATAACAGAGGCAAAGCAAAAAAGTTGGAGAATAGATAATGAATTTGAACAAATAACATTATAAGAAATTATTATATTAGGAGGGAGATTTTAAAAATGGTTAAACAAACAGCAGGAAGGGAACAATTAGGAAATTTTGCAGAAAAATTTGCAGAATTAAATGATGATGTATTATTTGGACAAGTCTGGTCAAGAGAAGACAAACTATCTTTAAGAGACAGAAGTTTAGTAACAATATGTGTATTTATGGGAAAAGGGTTAGTAGATAGTTCATTAAAATATCATATTATGAACGCAAAAAAGAATGGAATTACCTTATCAGAGATGGCGGAAATTGTTACTCATGCTGCATTTTATGCAGGATGGCCAAATGCTTGGGCAGTATTTAATATTGCTAAAGAAGTATATGCAGAGGAAATACAAAACCATAATACATATAGAGGGACTACTCATGGAGGAGCTTTTGGCATGGGAGAACCTAATGTAAATTATGCTAAATACTTTATTGGTAACTCATATTTAAAAATGTTAGCTAAAACAGAATCAGGAGTGAGTTTTGCAAATGTGACTTTTGAGCCAGGTTGTAGAAACAATTGGCATATACATCATGCTACATCAGGTGGAGGTCAAGTTCTAATTTGTGTTGAAGGAGAAGGTTGGTATCAAGAAGAGGGAAAAGAGGCTCAAAGCTTAAAAGTTGGTGATATTGTGGTAATACCAAGTAATAAAAAGCATTGGCACGGGGCTAAGTCTGATTCATGGTTTAGTCATATAGCAGTAGAAATTCCAGGTGAGAATATATCAAATGAGTGGTTAGAGCCAGTAGAAGATGAAATATATAGTAATTTATAGTAATTATTACATAAAATAAAAAGTAAAAAAAGTAATTATATTAAAGGAGGATTTATAGATATGAAAGAAATAGACAAAATAGCATTTATATATTTAAAAGAAGGAAAAATACTAAGTACATTATCTAAAGGAAAGGATACTTATTATATTCCTGGAGGAAAAAGAGAAAATAATGAAACTGATGAAGAAACATTAATTAGGGAATGTAAAGAAGAATTATCAATTGAAATAATAAAAAATTCTATAAAATATTATGGTACATTTGAAGCACAAGCACACGGAAAAGCTGAAGGTGTACTAGTAAAAATGACATGCTATATGGCAGATTTTAATGGAGAATTATGTGCTGATTCTGAGATTAAAGAAATTAAATGGTTAGATTATAGTAATTTAGATGTTAAAATATCTCCTGTTGATGAATTAATATTTAAAGATTTATTTGATAAAAAATTAATAAAATAAAAAAATATTACTTATTTTAGGTGCTATTTTAATAATAGGAGCTGTAATAACTGTAGGAATTGTTATAAATAAAAAAGATGACGATCAAACTACATCTAAAAAAACTTCTGAAACAAACTCAGACGTAGATGATGATATTGACAATGATAATGATGTTGATAGTGATGATGAAGTTGAAAATAATGATGACGAGAATACTGCTAAATATGATGAATATATGTTTTTAAACGTTGATGGCGATTTTACTGGTATTCCGGTAACTATTAATAAAAATAAGTATATATATCCATTTAAAGTTGATACATTACTTAAAGATTGGAAATATGATCACGATCCAGAATCTGTAGCTAAGCTTCTTGATGAAGAAAATGAAGGGCCTTATGGTTTCGGACATGATTTGATTCCGATTGATGAAACACCTATCCCTGAACGAGGTGACAGAGAATGTCCATTAATAGATGCTACAATTGTAAATCCTACTGAAGAAACAATGAAGACAGCCAAGGATGGCTACGTTAGCGAAATTACTATTGAAAATGATCCAAATTGTAAGGTTTTATCTTTTTCTTGTGGTGATGATATTTCTTCTGTAAGAAAAAAATATGGGGAAACTACATTGTCATTTGCTTCTGGAGAAGGACTTTTTGACGAATTTGAAATAGAATTTGAAGATAGTGATGAGGATGGAAAAATTGATAGAATTTCAATTAGACCTAGTTCAAGTTGGACTCGAGCTGAATTTGAAATGTATGAAAATGGCATGTTTAATTAATTATATAGTATCAAGAATTTAAAGCTCTAGTACAAAATAAGCTCATAATAGATTATTCATAAGTATTTATGGATAGTCTTTTTTTATGAAGAATCAAGATATGATGTTGGAGGTATTGGCACATATTATGTGATTTAATTGATATTAGTATGATTTAACAAGTTGAACATAATTTCTTGATTATTTTTAAATGAATTGATATAGTATTAAAAAGGAGATGTTAAAGATGGTAAATGAAAAATTAGAAGAATATATTGAAAATACTTTAATGAAGCAATATAAAGATAATAACTATGGTGGTCATGGATTGGAACATATTTATGACGTCATCAATCGTAGTTTTGAGTTAATGAAAAAGTTTAATTTGGATGTTAATCCAGATATGGTATATGTTATAGCCGCTTATCATGATATTGGATATAAACAAGATCATGATAACCATGAAAAGGTTTCTAGTGAAATGTTTATGCAAGATGAAGAAATGAAAAAATTTTTTAATGATGAAGAAAGACAAATAATCAAAGAGGCAATAATTGATCATCGTGCAAGTTTAGAATATGAAGCAAGGAGTGTCTATGGAAAATTAGTATCTTCTGCTGATAGAGCAATTGATGTTGATAATATGCTAAAAAGATCAATAGCTAGTCAAGCTGAAAAACATAGAAGTGAAAATCCAACTGCAGAACAAGTTATTGAATATTCATTTGATAAGCTTTATAGGAAATATGGCAACGGCGGTTATGCAAAGATGTATTTTCAAGATGACAAATATGTAGATTATTTGGAAAAGATAAACAAATTACTTTGTGATAAAAATGAGTTTATAAAAGTTGAATTAGAGTTAATTTCGAGTAATGCAAATTTAAAAAAGTATTTTGAAAAATAGTTGAGCAAAATATCTGTATTATTCATTTAAATAAGCAAATTGTATTGAAATAGGTTAAGATGCTTTTTAGATACGTTATTAGATACTTGAATAATAGAGTATTTAAAGCGTATCTATTTTTTTAGGAAAGAAATTAATAAGATTAGTGGCTTTAATTTATATAAGCTACTAATGTGGTATTAATAAGCTGTAGTTAAATATTGATACGAGCAACAATTTGTGGTATGATAGCGACGAGGAAACAATAGAAGGAGGAAAAAATGAACGAATATATAAACTTAACAGCAGAAAATATAGATGAGGAACATATATGTTGTGCAATAGGCGATCCAAAGCATCAGGAAGGTGTTGATTCTAAAAAAGAGTGGATTAAGAACAAATTAAAAGATGGCCATGTATTTAGAAAATTAAATGCAAGAGGAAAAATATTTATTGAGTATGAACCTTTAGAAACATCATGGGTTCCTATCATTGGGGAAAACTATGAATATATTTATTGCCTATGGGTAGCAGGGAGTTTTAAAGACAAAGGAATAGGAAAAGAGTTATTAGAATATGCAATAAATGATTCTAAAGAAAAAGGTAAAAGTGGTATTTGCACTTTAGTTTCTAAAAAGAAGAAACCATTTTTAGGAGAAAAGAAATTTTTTGAACATTTTGGATTTAAGGTAGTTGATAATATAGAAGATTATGAATTATTAGCACTACAATTTGATGATAAACAGACCCCTAAATTTAATGAAATAGCTAGAAATATGAAAATTGATAATCAGGATTTTACTATTTATTATAGTAATGAATGTCCTTATGTAGAATATGAAGTTAAAGAATTATCAGACTATGCAAAAGAAAAGAATATAAAACTAAACTTTATAAAAATAGATTCATTAGAAAAAGCCAAAAATGCACCTTGTATTTTTAATAACTGGGCTAACTTTTATAAAGGTGAATTCTTATCTAATACAATATTAAATGCAAATGCATTAGAAAAATTGCTAAAATAATTTATCTAAATCCACTAAAAAATTATAGGTTGTAAAAAATAGTATTTAACGGTAAATGAGAGACTTTTAAAAAATATGGAGGAAGAGGATATATGCTATTAATTAATTGTTCTAATAGAGAAAAAAATTGCTATAATATTCTAAATAGTATAAAAAATGAAAATGATAAATTGATATCTTTGTCAAATAAAAAAATGGACTTTTGCTTAGGATGCCAAAGTTGTAAAAAAGTGTTACCAAAGCATTGCGTTTTGGATGATTATATTACTAATAATGTTTATGATGAAATATTAAAAGAAAAGGATATTGTATTTGCAAGTCCAATGTATATAAGCAACATAAGTGGAATATTAAAAAATTTATTAGATAGATTTAATACTTTTTACAATCATAAATTATTGAAAGGCAAAAAGTTTTATCTGGTAATGACAGGATTTGCAACAAAAGAAGAAAATGAGAAAGAAATTAATGGCATTATTGAATATTTTAAAGGTATCACAGAATATATGTATTTTGATTTTGAATTTCTAGACTATTTCGTAGATTCAGATAATCAAGATATTATTGAAGAAAATAATAAAAAAATCGATTTAATAAAAAAAAGACTTTGCATTTAATTGGAGGTAGTCATGAAAGCACTTATTTTAAGTTTTAGTAACAATCTAGTTAATGAAGATAGTTTTATACCAAACAAGATGGGGCTTACATTTTCTTGTGTTGAAGTTTGTGAAAAAGAATTAAAAGAACATGGATATGAAGCTGAACACATCTGTATAAATAAGAAAAATATAAAAAAGTGTAATGCCTGCGGAGAAAGAGGTTGGGGGATTTGCGCAGATAAACATATATGTGTTCAAAAAGATGATTTTAATGAAATATATAAATACATGGATAATTTTGATTGCTACATATTTGTTACTCCAGTTTATTTTCATGAGATGAGTGAATCTGCAAAATCATTTTTTGATAGATTAAAACGATGTGATGCATTTAATGATAATTCTAAAATTAAAGATAAGAAAATAATATGTATTGCATGTGCAGGTGGAAGCGGTAGTGGAACAGAAGAAACATTAAAATCATTTGATTTATTAAATCATTTCTTAAGGACTAATATGATTGGAAGAATACCTGTAACTAAATATAATTTTGAAGAACAAAAAGAAAAAATTATTGGGGCTTTAAGATTGTAGAAGTTAGATTTATTGATTAGAGTACTTAAAAAAATACTATAAGATAGGAGAAAATTTAATGATTTATACTCAAAACACAAAAAAAGCAATTAATATTGCATATAATGCGCATATGGGGCAATTCGATAAAATGGGAATTCCTTATATATTTCATCCTTTTCATTTAGCAGAACAAATGGATACAGAGGAAGAATGCATAGTGGCTATATTGCATGATGTTGTTGAAGATACAAAAATTACATTTGAAGACCTAGAAAAAGATTTTTCAAGCCAAGTAATAGAAGCTTTAAAACTTTTAACTCATGATAAAAAAATTCCATATGATGAATATATATTAAATTTAAAAGATAATCCTATAGCGAAAAAAGTAAAATTGGCAGACTTAATGCATAATTCTGATATAACAAGATTAGAACGAATAACACTAAAAGATGTTATTAGAAATAAAAAATATGAAAATGCTATAAGGATATTGTCAGAATCAAGTATGTGATTAGAGATTAGGAGGTACATCCTTGTAAAGAATTGGAGGGAACAAAAGATTGGAGATCATTATTGACAAAACAATCAATTGTTTATAGGGATAGATTAATAATGAAATATTATATTGATCATATAGATAAATTTAAATTTGAAAATTTTGACAATTCAAGCCAAAGATGATATAATTTTTCCATCGGCGATGACTAGGAAGAGTAATTTTAAGCCTTATTTCAGAGAGTTACCATTTGGTGAAAGGTAATATAAGATTAAAACGAAAGACACCTATGAGCTACTTATTTGAAATTAATAGTAGGATAAGTCGGGATGTTCCGTTATAACATTGAGAGATTATGTATTAAATCTTATTGATATATAATAAATTGGGTGGTACCGCGGATTATAACAGTTATTCGTCCCTTTGCGGATAATATAACTGTTTTTTTATTATATATTGATAGGAGGAATAATATGAAAAAAATATATATTAAAAATTTAAAAGAATATCTAAACAAAGAAATTACTATTGAGGGCTTTGTCGATACTATTCGTGATTTACCATATGTTCAATTTGTAATCGTTAGAGATAGTAGTGGAAAAGTTCAAGTTACTATTGAAAAGGATTCAAATAATAGTAAATTAAATGACATCGTATCAGAATTAACTGTCGAAAGCACAGTAAAAATTACCGGTAGATTAGTTGCTAACGAAAAAGTAAAACTAAATAAAATAGAATTAATACCTACAGAAATAATTGTATCTCGTAACTGTTTAGAAGAACTACCTCTAAACTATAAAGATAGTAAGTCCGCACTATTTAATACTAGATTAAATTATCGATTTTTAGATTTAAGAAATGAAAAAAATCTTCTATTGTTTAAAATTCAAACTTGTTTTATTAATGCCATGCGTGAATATTTAATAAATAATAAATTTATTGAAATTCATACACCAAAATTAATAAGTACTGCTAGCGAATCAGGAGCAGATGTCTTTGAAGTGAAATATTTCGATAGAAAAGCTTATCTTGCTCAAAGCCCACAATTCTATAAGCAGATGGCTATGTGTAGTGGTTTTGAAAAAGTATTTGAAATAGCTCCAGCATTTCGGGCTGAAAAATCAAACTCTTATCGTCATACTACCGAATTTACTTCCTTTGATATAGAAATCAGTTATCTAGATAATTTAGAAGAATTAATGGATTTTGAAGAGAATCTAATAATAAGTGGATTAACTAAATTAAAAGAAGAATATGAAGAACAAATTAAAGAATATTTCAATGTTGAAGTAGTGATACCTACTAAACCATTTCCAAGAATAAAGTTAGAAGATCTATATAAAGAACTAGAAAATAAATATAATTTTAAAATGAATTACGAAGATGTAGGAGACATGAATGCTGAATCGGAAAAACTTGCTTCCGAATATATTAAAGAAAAGTACAATCACGAATTTGTCTTTATTACTGATTTTAGCGCTAAGAAAAGAGCTTTCTACCATAAAAGGGAGAATGGTATTCCAATTGGTGCTGACCTTATTTGGAAAGGTTGTGAAATAACAACAGGAGCCCAAAGAGAACACAG
>CAMYZH010000029.1 GCA_947303785.1 uncultured Clostridium sp. | reverse complement strand
AGTCATACAAGAAAATGGCCAACTCAACTAGCAGATTACTTTGAAGCAAGAACTCCGGGACAAAGAACACCAGAAGAAATAGCAAGAGTAAATCAAAAAATAGAAAGAGTGCTAAATTCTCGTAGTATATTAGAGTAGAAAGGAATTTTCACATATGAAAATAATTGATGATATAAAACAATTTGAAATTTCAAATGAAAAATTTAAAAATATAGTAATAGCATTTAAGAAAAGCATTAAAGAGAATTTATCAGATATTAAAAAAATGTATAATATGGATTACAAATATGACAAGCTTATTATAAATGTTGAAGATTTAATTCTAGAGGTAGAAAAATATCAATCAAGATTAGTGATCCAAAGTAAAACAGAAAATAATATGGCTATTTATTATGGGAATCCTGTAATTACTATAAATGTATTATTAGAAAGTCTTCAAAATTGCCAAATAATTAATCTAGTAATCCAAGAGGTATGTTATGGTGTAAACAAATTATTATTTGAACTATATAAAGAAATACTGAAAAAGTTTGGCCTAAGTAACATTGCTTCATTTAATAATTATGAAAATAAAGCAGATTTTGAAGCAAATATAAAGAAAATTGATAAAGTATTTTTTGTTGGAAATCATAATTTATATTCAATACTTAGAAGAACTGATAAAACAAAATTAGAATATATTCCATTTGAAAATATTGATATTTATTGTGAGGATGAACAATATGATGATTTTGCAAATGAAATATTTAATTATGCAATTAAATATGGATATGAAGCAGAAGTGTTTGATGAAATGTCAATAGATTCTGCAATAGAATATTTTAACCAATATGGTAATAAATTTTGTGGATTAATCTTAACATCAAATAAAGAACATATGGAAAAATTCAAAAATGAATTAGATTATCAATATGTATTTGCAAATGAAAACCCATTTGCAATCAAAAAGACATTTAAAAGCTTATATAGCAATAAATAATCAATTTTTATTGACAAAAAGATTCAATAGTAATATAATAAATAACAGTTTATTTTGAGTAGGGCGTAATTATTACGCCCTACTAGCGTGTTAATATAATAGCAAATACCACTATATAACAAACAACAATATATAGAGGAAATGCAGAAAAAGAGGAATAAAATGAGAAACGAAAAAATTAGAAATGTAGCAATTATAGCCCATGTTGACCATGGAAAAACAACATTAGTAGATGCCATGCTTAGACAAAGTGGAATTTTTAGAGACAATGAACAAGTTCAAGAAAGAGTAATGGATTCAAATGATCTAGAAAAAGAAAGAGGAATAACAATACTTTCAAAAAATACAGCAGTTCATTATAAAGATATTAAAATTAATATTGTAGATACACCAGGACATGCTGATTTTGGTGGTGAGGTTGAGCGTGTACTTAAAATGGTTGATGGTGTTGTTTTATTAGTTGATGCTTTTGAAGGAGCAATGCCTCAAACTAGAGAAGTTTTGAAAAAATCATTAGCTTTGAACTTAAAACCAATAGTTGTAATTAACAAAATAGATAGACCAGGAGCTAGACCAGAAAAAGTAGTTGATGAAGTATTAGATTTATTTATTGAATTAGATGCAAATGATGAACAACTAGACTTTCCAGTTGTTTATGCTTCAGGAAAGCAAGGTACAGCGAGCTTAGATGTTACAAAACAAGATGATAACCTAGAATGTTTATTTGAAACAATAATAAATACAATTAGTGCACCTAATTGTGATCAAGATGGACCTATGCAAATGCTTGTATCAAACATAGATTATGATGATTATATTGGTAGAATTGCAGTAGGAAGAGTAGAAAGAGGAATTGTAAAACTTGGAATGCCTGTTACCATTTGTAAAAAAGATGACAAAACAGAATCAGCAAGAGTTACAAAACTTTATACATATGATGGATTAAAAAGAGTTGAAGTTGAAGAAGCTGGAGCCGGAGATATTATTTGTATGTCAGGTATAGCAGATATAAATATAGGTGAAACAATATGTGATTATGAACATCCTGAAAAAATTCCATTTGTTGACATAGATGAGCCTACAGTATCAATGACATTTAGTGTTAATAATGGACCTTTAGCAGGAAGAGAAGGACAATTTATTACATCAAGACATATTCGTGACAGATTATTCAAAGAATTAGATAGAAATGTTTCTTTAAGAGTAGCTGAAACAGATTCACCTGATAGTTTTGAAGTATCAGGAAGAGGAGAGCTACACTTATCAGTATTAATTGAAACAATGAGAAGAGAAGGCTTTGAGCTTCTAGTTTCAAGACCAAAGGTTATAATAAAAGAAATTGACGGCGTTAAGTGCGAGCCAATAGAAAGACTAGTTGTTAATGTACCAGATGATTGTATAGGAACAGTAATCGAAAAATTAGGTAGAAGAAAAGCCGAAATGATAAATATGGAACCTGCTGAAGCTGGACACACAAAAGTTGAATTCAAGATTCCTGCAAGAGGATTAATCGGATATAGAACAGAGTTCTTAACTGATACAAAAGGAAATGGAACTATGAATAGTATATTTGATTCATATGAGCCATATAAAGGTGAAGTTATATCAAGAGTTAGAGGAACTATAGTTGCATTTGAAGCAGGAAAATCTATTACATATGGATTGTATAATGCGCAAGATAAAGGTGATTTATTTATAGGACCTGGTGTTGAAGTATATGAAGGTATGATAGTTGGTATTAATTCTAGACCAGAAGATTTAGCTATAAATGTATGTAAAGAAAAACATTTAACAAATACTAGAGCATCTGGTTCAGATGAAGCTTTAAGATTAGTTCCACCAATTCAAATGAGCCTAGAAAAAGCTATTGAATTCATACAAGATGATGAACTAGTTGAAGTTACACCACAAAATATTAGATTAAGAAAAAAGATTTTAGATTCAAAAGAAAGAGAACGTGCGGCTCGTAACAGTAATAAAATGTAATTTTAATAAAAAGCATAAAGGCGACTAGCTTAAAAAATAGTCGCCTTTATGAATAAAGGTGAGTGAAAAATGTTTAACCAAGAAATATTAGATCAAGTTAAGAAAAAAGCTTTAGAAAACCATATACCAATAATTATGGATGATACTCTAGAAAAAATTGAAGAAATTTTAAAAAAGGCAAATCCTAAAAGAATATTAGAAATAGGAACCGCTGTAGGCTACTCAGCAAGCCAGTTTGCAAAATTTACTTCAGATGAATGTATAATAGATACAATAGAATTAGATGTTCAAAGAGCAGAGGAAGCTATTGAAAATATTAAAAATATAGGATTTGAAAATAGAATTAATGTCATAATTGGCAATGCTGTAGAAATATTACCAACAATTAATAATGAATATGATATTATTTTTATAGATGCAAATAAAGGAAAATATCCAGTTTTTCTACAAGAAGGAATAAGATTATCAAAAAATGGAAGCTTGATTTTAGCTGATAATGTTTTATATAAAGGCTATGTAATGAGTGATTATAATAAACATAAGCAACGTACAGCTGTTAGACATTTAAGAGAATATATACAAGAAATTAATGAAAATCCAAATCTAGAATCTGAGATTTTAGAAATAGGAGATGGGCTTGCTATAAGTAAAGTAAAAAAGTAAAAAAATAAATGTAAACTCTCTTTTTTATGAGTAGTTTACATTTTTTTTACATTATATTGCCATTTAAAAAAATATTATACATTTGCTTCTAATACAGGAACAACTTGTTTCTTTCTAGAAACAATACCAGTAAGTAAAGCAGTATTATTTTCTAATTTAACATTATATGATTTTTCAACTAAATCTGCTCTATTTCCAACAACTATTACTTGAGAATTGCTATTTATTATGTCTGTAATTAAAAATATATTTACATCTAAACCTAAAGCTTCAACTTCTGAAAGAAGAATTTTTTCAATTCCATCTTTTCTAGACATTACATCAGAAATATCAGCAGTATTAACTTGAGATATTTTAGATTTAACAGAATTACCCAAATTATATTCTTTTGCGTCTAAATTAACTAATTCTTTATCAGAAAAAGGTGTTAAATCTGTTCCGGCTTTAAGCATAGCTAATCCATATGAATTTATATCTGTATTAGAAATTCGAGATAGCTCTTCAGCAGTAGAGATATCAAGTTTTGTACATGTTGGAGATTTAAATAAAAGTGTATCTGATATAATTGCACTTAACATTAAACCTGCAACATCAGCAGGAATACCAATATTGTTTTGTTTAAACATTTTAAATAAAATTGTACAAGTACATCCAACAGGTTCAGCATAGTAAAATAGAGGACCTGCTGTTTCAAAACCTTGTATCCTGTGGTGATCTACAACCATATAAATTTGAGCTTTTTTCATTCCTTCTGCACTTTGAGCAGGTTCATTATGATCAACTAATATTATATTATCATTTTCAGTAACTTCTGAAATTAATTCAGGAGCACCTATATTAAAATGATTTAATGCATATTCTGTTTCCTTATTTATATTTCCAAGTCTGCATGGTACAGCTTGCTTTCCTAATTTTGTTTGCAAAAACGCCATTGCAATTGATGATGCAATAGAGTCTGTATCCGGATTTTTATGTCCAAAAACTAAATATTTTTCCATTTTCATTTCTCCATTCTTTAATAAATTTATAGATATAATATAATATTTTGCTATTTAAATCAATATCATTTTTCAAATGGCTTTTCATTTGTAGAAAGAGGAATGCCAAAGAACGCTTTATAGGCTTGATCTTTTGGCAATGATCTAACTTCTATACAAAAGCCATTATCATCAAAGACATATTCTAAAATATCAGGTATATCTGTTTTCCCAGGAATTCTAGTTTTATAAGTATTTACATGGCTAGCTTCTCCAAAGCAGTTATTATCATTCATAGAAGTGGTTAGTATTTGAGTTTCAAATTGATATTTAGATTTCTTTTTAGGTATATAACGACTCCTAGTAATATGAAAAGCTTTATATGATGTTTTTTTAGGATGAGAAATATAATCTTTTATCCTATATCTAGCGATTTCGAAATTTTTTATTCCATAGGATAAATAATAAACAAGATCTTTTATGCCATTAATAAGAGTTTCTTCATCTGTTTTACTGTCAACAGAATTTAATATATATTTAACTCCAAAAATATCATATATATCCTCAAAGTTATCTGAGTTAACCTTTCCACCAGCTTTATTATCAAAGCTAGATTTACTTTTAATTCTAGCTTCTGGTTTTATATCAAATTGTGGAAATTTAGTTTTTAACATATTGTATTCATTTTTTAGGTCTTCTAAAAAACATTGTTTATATTCATTTATATAAAATGCTCTTTTCCCCAAAAGAGCATTTATTCTTAAAAAGTTTATAAGAAAGTTTTCTGAAAGAGGATTTCCTAATGGGTATTTATCTTTACTTTCCAATATTATTGTCACCTCACTTATATTTAATCATATCACAAAAATTTGAAAAATGTCTAGTAATTGCTGGATTTTAAGTAAAATATATGATATAGTAAATACTATTAAAAAACAATTTTAAAAAGAAAGGGATTTTTTAATGAAAAATATTGAGCTACTAGCACCAGCTGGTTCTTTTGAAAAGGCTAAAATTGCTTTCCTATATGGAGCAGATGCTGTGTATATGGGTACTAAAAGCCTATCTCTAAGAACTAGGGTTAATGTTGATGATGATGAATTAGAAAAAACAATTAAATATGCACATGAAATAGGAAAAAGAGTACATGTTGCTATAAATATATTCGCATGGGATGAAAAATATGACGAAATTATTAAAGTTGCAAAAGAATTAAATAAATTAAAACCAGATGGAATAATCGCTTCAGATGGTGGAGTAATAGAAATATTAAAACAATATGCACCAGATGTTGATATACATATAAGTACACAAGCAAATGTAATAAGTTATCATAATGCAAACTTCTGGTATCATAATGGGGCTAAACGAGTAATTCTTGGAAGAGAAATGAATAAAGAGCAGATAAAAGAATTGCTTATAAACAGACCAAAAGACCTAGAAGTTGAAATGTTTTGTCATGGAGCAATTTGTTTTGGATATTCTGGAAGATGTTTTTTAAGTGATTTTTTATGCGGAAGAAGTGCTAACCTTGGTGATTGCGCTCAAAGTTGTAGATGGGCCTATAATGTATATGTTGAAGAAAAAAATAATCCAGGAAACTTAATGCCAGTAGAAGATGATGAAAATGGAACATATATCTTTTCATCTAAGGATTTATGTTTAATAAAAGAAATTCCTGAAATAATAGAAATGGGAATAGATAGTATAAAAATTGAAGGAAGACTAAAAACAGAATATTATCTTGCATCTGTAGTAAATGCATATAGAAATGCAATAGATGATTATATGAAAAATCCAGAAAACTATGATTATAAAAAATATTTAGAAGAACTTGAAAAAACTAAAACAAGAGGGCTTACAACATTTTATTTTAATGATAGAAATAATAAAGATATTCAAGAATATGAAGGAAAACAATATAACCCAAATTATGAGTATGGAGCTAAGGTAATAGAAAAAGATAAAGAAAAAACAATTGTTGAAATAAAAAACAAGTTATCTGTTGGAGATGAAATGGAAATAATTGTTCCAAGACAAATTAAACCTGTAAAATTTAAAATTGATAAACTTTGGGATTATGAAACAAATGAAGAGATAGATACAGTAAATCCAGGAAGGGCTGAACAAAAAGTTAAAATGATTATACCTTTCGATGTCCAAAAAGATTGGGTAATAAGACGAAAACGTTAATAAAGTTTATAGATATGTATATATTAAAAAATAAAGGAGATAGTTAAAAATGAACGAAAATGAAAATAATGAAATTATTGAAGAACAAGATTTAAACCATTTAATGGAGATAAGAAGAGAAAAATTAAGTCAATTGCAAGAGGAAGGAAATAATCCATTTGATATAACTAAATATGACAGAACAAATACAGCAGGAGAAATAAAAGCAAATTACGAAGCTTTTGAACAAAAAGATGTAAAAATTGCTGGAAGAATTATTGCAAAAAGAATAATGGGAAAAGCTTCATTCTGCACAATTCAAGACTGTGATGAAAAAATCCAAAGCTATGTAAGTATAAATGATTTAGGAGAAGAAGCTTATAAAGCATTTAAAACTTGGGATATTGGAGATATAATTGGTATTTCAGGATTTGTATTTAAAACTAGAACTGAAGAAATATCAGTTCATGCAAAAGAAGTTATTTTACTTACCAAATCTTTAAGGCCACTTCCAGAAAAATTCCATGGACTAAAAGATACAGATTTACGTTATAGACAAAGATATGTTGATTTAATTATGAATCCAGAAGTAAAAGAAACATTTATTTTAAGAAGCAAAATATTAAAAGAAATTAGAAATTATATGGATTCAAAAGGATACATGGAAGTTGAAACACCTATGCTTACAACAGTTGCTACAGGAGATGCCGCAAGACCTTTTGTTACACATCATAATACATTAGATTTACAAATGTATTTAAGAATCGCACCAGAATTAAACTTAAAAAGATTAATTGTTGGAGGGTTTGACAGAGTATTTGAAATTGGAAAAAACTTTAGAAATGAAGGAATGGATATAAAACATAATCCAGAATTTACAAATATGGAATTTTATGCTGCATACCAAGACTATCACGATATGATGGATACAGCAGAAGAATTAATTTCAACAGTTGCTAAAAATGTTTTAGGAACAACAAAAATTAATTATGAAGGTCAAGAAATAGACCTAACACCAGGATGGAAGAAAATAACTATGATAGATGCTATTAAAGAAGCTTGTGGTGTTGATTTTAATACTATTAAAACAGATGAAGAAGCCCAAGCTATAGCCAAAGAAAAAGGTGTTGAATATGAAGAAATAAAAAATACTAGAGGCCATATAATAAATGAATTTTTTGAAACATTTGTTGAAGAAACATTGATACAACCTACATTTATTATGGACTATCCAGTTGAAATATCTCCACTTACAAAGAGAAAAAGAGAACAACCAGAATTGGTTGAAAGATTTGAATTATTCATAGGTGGTAGAGAATATGGAAATGCATATTCAGAACTAAATGATCCTATAGATCAATATCAAAGATTTTTAAAACAAGTTGAAGCAAAAGAAAAAGGTGATGAAGAAGCAGGAGGAATGGATGAAGACTTTGTTAATGCCTTAGAAATTGGATTACCTCCAACAGGTGGTATGGGTATTGGATTAGATAGGTTAATAATGTTATTAACAAATTCTGCTTCTATTAGAGATGTGTTATTTTTCCCAACTATGAAACCATTGCAATAATACATTATGGGTGTTTTATTCGGAAAGGAGTTCTAAAATGAAAGAAGGTTTAAGTGATTTTTTAAAAATTGCATATAAATATGGCAAGGTTAAAGATTTAGAAGAGGCATTTAAAGAATTTCCTGTTGAAGAAGAATGGCATAAAGGAAAGGTTGATAATGTTTTAAGAGAAGATAGTGAAAGTTATTCTAATTATGAAATTGGAGATATTGTATTTGTTAAAGAATATACTTATACTAATGGAAAAATTGGTAATAATCATTTCTTTGTAATTATAGATCAAAATAATACTGCTGTACCAATAGAAAATTTTGGAATGCTTATATCTTCTAATTTAGAAAAGTTGAAATTTAATGCAAATATTTTATTAGAAAAAGATAATGTAAATAATTTGAATAAAGACAGTATAGTAAAAACTGATGTTGTTTATAAAATATTAAATGAACAAATATTATTCAAAATTGGTAAAGTTGATAATGAAAAAATAGAAGAATATAAGAAAAGTTTTTATGATATTTTAAAAGACAATAATTAGTTTTTTATATGTTTAATAATTAAAAATAAAGGAGAACACTAATTTGTTTGGTTATGGATTAGATAAAAGATCATTATATATTATAATGGCAGTATTCTTAGTATTGACATTAATCAATTTAGGAACATTTAATATTGTAACGACATTACTAACATTGCCAGGAGTAATTTTGGCAATGTCATTTCACGAATTTGCACATGCATTTGCTGCAGTAAAACTTGGAGATAATACTCCAAGAAATCAGGGAAGACTTACTCTAGACCCATTAAAGCATATAGACCCTGTTGGAATATTTTTATTAATATTTGCACATATAGGATGGGGAAAGCCAGTACAAATTAATTCAAATAATTTTTCAAAAGTTTCAAAAGGGAAAGGTGAAGCAATTGTTGCTTTAGCAGGACCACTTATGAACTTTTTCTTAGCATTTATATTATTAATTATATTTTATGCATTAATAGTATTTGTTCCAAATACTGGAATAATGAATTCATTAAAGGCACTTGATGTGATGAGTATAGTAGTTACTATGATTTATTATGCAATAGTTGTAAATATAGGGCTTGGAGTATTTAATTTAATACCTATTCCACCACTTGACGGGTCAAAAATATTTTTAAGATTACTTCC
The DNA here is from genome assembly GCA_947303785.1 of uncultured Clostridium sp. Taxonomy (GTDB): domain Bacteria; phylum Bacillota; class Clostridia; order TANB77; family CAG-508; genus UMGS1994. Next base: position 8,734 of record CAMYZH010000029.1, on the reverse strand, counting down.
ATATAAAGCTCAAAGATGGATTTCAGATCACATGGAAATAATTTCAATGATATTTTTAGTTTTATTTATATCAGGATTATTAAGATATATTACAACACCTATTATTTCAATAATAATGGAAGGTATGGATTATATAGTCGGAGCGATTTTTTCATTATTTTTATAGGCTTTATATTAAAAATAATAACAAAATGCGTATAATATCAATACTACAGAATAATTAAAAAATGGAGTTAAAAATGGAAAAAGATATTTTAACACTTGGAATAGAATCAAGTTGTGATGAAACTTCTATTGCTGTTGTAAAAAATGGTAGAGAAGTTTTGTCTAATATTATAAATTCTCAAATCAATATACATGAAAAATATGGTGGAGTTGTGCCAGAAATAGCTTCAAGATGCCATACAGAAGTGATAAACCAAGTTATGAAAGAAGCTCTAAAAGAAGCAAAGGTAACATTAGATGATATTGATGCTATATGCTGTACATATGGTCCAGGCCTTGTAGGGGCTCTTTTGGTGGGAGTATCTTATGCTAAAGGATTAAGCTTTGCAAGTGGTAAACCACTACTTGGAGTAAATCATATAGAAGGACATGTTGCAGCAAATTATATAACACACAAAAGTTTAAAACCACCATTTTTATGTATGTTAATGTCAGGCGGTAACACACAACTCGTATATGTAAAAGATTATACTGAATTTGAGGTTCTAGGAAAAACAAGAGATGATGCAATAGGAGAAGCTTTTGATAAAGTTGCTAGAGTTGTGGGACTTGGATATCCTGGTGGACCAAAAGTTGATAAGATTGCAAAAGAAGGAAAAGAGAATATAGAATTGCCAATAGCACATATGAATAATTTAGATTTTTCATTTAGTGGAATAAAAACAGCTGTAATTAACTTAAATCATAAGAATCCTAATATAAATAAAGCAGATCTGTGTAAAAGCTTTGAAAAAGTTGCTACAGATATGATTGAAAATAATATAAGAAAAGCAATAGAACAAACAGGAATAAAAAGAATAGTTTTAGCAGGAGGAGTTTCTGCAAATTCTTACATACGTCAAAGAATGGAAAAATTGGCTGAAGGCCAGAACTTACAAATTTATTTTCCTGAACTTGTTTTATGTACTGATAACGCTGCAATGATAGCTTCTGCAGGTTATTATAATTATATTAATGGAAAAAAATCTGATTTGAGCTTAAATGCTGTACCAAATTTAAAATTAGGAGAATGAAAATGTCAATATATGTAATAGCAGATTTACATTTATCATTTGGAACAAATAAACCGATGGACATATTTGGTTTTAATTGGTTAAAACATGATGAAAAAATTGCAAGTGATTGGAAAAATAAAGTAAATAAAGATGATTTAGTTGTACTGCCGGGAGATTTTTCATGGGCAATGGATTTACAAGATACAATCAAAGATTTTGAATATCTAAACAATCTTCCAGGAAAAAAGTTACTTCTTAAAGGAAATCACGATTATTGGTGGACAACTCTCACGAAAATGAGAAAATTTTTAAAAGATCACAATTTTGAAAATATTGATTTTATCCAAAATAATTATTATGAATTTGATAATAAAATTATTACAGGAATTAGAGGATGGGAAATTTCTGAAAAAGATGAAGATAAGAGAATTTTAAATAGAGAAAAACTAAGACTTCAAATGGAACTTGATGAAATTGAAAAACAGGGTCTTAATAGAGAAATAATTGTATTTATGCATTACCCGCCATATGAGAGATTTGAAGAAAAAGAAAAAAATCCATATTCTCAAATACTTGAAAATTACAATATAAATCGATGCTACTATGGCCATCTGCATGGATTGCAAGCATATGGGAATGTAAAAGAATATGAGTTATATGGAATAAAATATAGATTAATAAGTGCAGACTATTTAGACTTTAAATTAGAAAAAATATGCTAAATTTAGAAAGGTAATTTTTTATGAAACTAGTATCATGGAATGTTGCAGGATTTAGAGCCTGCTTGAAAAAACGGATTTGAAGATTTTTTTGAAAAAATAGATGCAGATATATATTGCCTTCAAGAAGTTAAAGCTGAAAAAGAACAAATTGACTTTGATCCCAAAAATTATTATTGCTTTCTAAATCCAGCTGAAAGAAAAGGATATTCAGGAACATTAATATATACAAAAAAAGAACCATTAAATGTTACATATGGAATTGGAATAGATGAGCATGACCACGAAGGTAGAGTAATTACAGCAGAATATAATGATTTCTATTTGGTAAATCAATATGTTCCAAATGTAAAAAGAGACTTATCTCGACTAGATTACAGAATGGTTTGGGAAGATGAACTAAAAAAATATTTAAAAAAATTAGAAAAAAATAAACCAGTTGTAGTATGTGGTGATTTTAATGTTGCACATAATGAAATTGATATTAAAAACGCTAAAGCCAATAGAGGAAATGCAGGCTTTACTGATGAAGAAAGAGATAAATTTACAAAATTACTAGAAAGTGGATTTATAGATACATTTAGATTTTTTAATCCTGATAAAGCAGATTGTTATTCTTGGTGGAGTTATATGGGAAAAGCTAGAGAGAAAAATGTTGGTTGGAGAATTGATTATTTTGTTGTTTCTAAAAATATTATAGATAAAGTTAAGAATCCTAAAATATATGATGATATATATGGTAGTGATCATTGCCCAATAGGTATAGAATTAGATTTACACTAAATCAAAATCTTTTTTTGGATAAAGTATTGCAAAAACAAGGATTGTCTGATATAATAAAACAGTTCAAAAAACACGCAAATTTAGTTTAGGCTTGTGCTAACAAAAGTTAGTGACCCTAAATGCTAAAATACAAGATTTGCGGAAGTAAAAAACAAGGAGGAATTTAAAATGGCAGTAGTTGCAATGAAACAATTACTAGAAGCAGGTGTTCATTTTGGACATCAAACTAGAAGATGGGAACCAAAAATGGCTGAATACATATTTCAAGCTAGAAATGGTATCCATATTATCGATTTACAAAAAACTTCAAAGAAGTTAGATGAGGCTTATAAGTTTTTAAAAGAACAAGCTGAAGAAGGAAAAACAGTTCTATTTGTTGGAACTAAAAAACAAGCTCAAGAATGTATTAAAGAAGCAGCAATCAAATGCAATATGTTCTATGTTGACCAAAGATGGTTAGGTGGAATGCTTACAAACTTTAATACAATCCAAAGTAGAGTAGCAAGATTAAGAGATTTAGAAAGAATGTCTGAAGATGGTACATTTGATGTATTACCTAAAAAAGAAGTTATTGGCCTAAAAGCTGAAATGGAAAAACTTGAGAAAAACTTAGGTGGAATTAAAGAAATGAATGAAATACCTGGAGTTATGTTCGTAGTTGATCCAAAAAAAGAAAGAATAGCTATATTAGAAGCTAGAAAATTAAATATACCAGTAGTAGGATTAGTTGATACAAACTGTAATCCTGAAGATGTTGATTACCCAATTCCTGGTAATGATGATGCTATAAGAGCTGTTAAATTAATTACAGATGTTATGGCAAATGCAGTTATCGAAGGAAGACAAGGTGAAGCTGCTGACATCTCTTCTGAAATGATAGAAGAATCTGAAGAAACAACTTCAGAAGATATAGAAGAAGTTGTTGCAAAAGAAACTGAAAACGAAGAAAAAGCAGAAGAAGTTAATGAATAATATTTAAAAATATAAGGGGGAAAATCACATGATTACTGCAGATTTAGTTAAACAATTAAGAGAAAAAACAGGTGCTGGAATGATGGATTGCAAGAAAGTTTTAACAGAAACTGATGGAGATATGGAAAAAGCAGCTGAATTATTAAGAGAAAGAGGAATTGCTAAAGCAGCAAAAAAATCTTCTAGAATTGCTGCTGAAGGTTTAGTTACAGCATATGTAACTGAAGATAAAAAAGTTGGAAGTGTTGTTGAAGTAAACGCTGAAACAGACTTTGTTGCTAAAAATGATGAATTCAGAAAATTTGTTGCAGATGTTGCAAAACAAGTAGCTATGAAAAATCCATCAAATGTTGAAGATTTACTTTCTCAAAAATATTTAGATACTGATAGAACAGTTCAAGAAGTTTTAACAGACAAGATTGCTACTATCGGTGAGAATATGTCAATTAGAAGATTTACAAGATTTGAATCAGAAGGCTTAGTTGAAAGCTATATTCATGGAGATGGAAAAATTGGAGTTTTAGTTAATTTTTCAAAAGGTGATGAATCATTAGCAAAAGATGTATGTATGCAAATAGCTGCAGCAAGACCTGAATATTTAAACAGAGAGCAAGTACCACAAGAAAAAGTAGAAAAAGAAATGGAAATACTTAAAGCTCAAGCTATGAATGAAGGAAAACCTGCAGAAATAGCTGAAAAAATGGTACAAGGAAGAATTGGAAAATACTATTCTGAAATCTGTTTATTAGATCAAGAATTTGTTAAAGATCCAGAAAAGAAAGTTGGAGAGTTAATTAAATCAAAAGATGCTAATATAGTTGAATTTGCTAGATTAGAAAAAGGCGAAGGAATTGAAAAAAGAGAAGAAAACTTTGCTGAAGAAGTAATGAAACAAATTAAATAATTATAAAAGCAAATATGCTCGTCCTACCAAAGAAAATAATTTGAAAAGGACGAGCTTATTGATTATTAATTAAAAGCTCAAATGTAAAACAAAAATATGGAGGAATAAAAAATGAGTATCAAAATTGAAAAAACAGAAAATAAAAACGAAGTAAAACTTGAATTTACAATTGATAGCCAAGTTTTTATTGAAGGAATACAAAAAGTATATAAGAAAAATGCTAAATACATTACAGTTCCAGGATTTAGAAAAGGTAAAGTTCCTATGAATATAGCTGAAAAACACTATGGAGTTGAAATTTTCTATGAAGATGCATTTAATGAAATAGTACCAGCAATATATGAAAAAGAGATTGAAGAAAACAATTTAGATGTGGTTGGGAAACCTGATATTGATATTGTTCAAATGGAAAAAGGAAAAGATTTAATATTTACAGCGATTGTTGCTACAAAACCAGAAGTAGAACTAGGAAAATATAAAGGAATTGAAATAGAAAAACCTGATTATAAAGTTGAAGATAAAGATGTTGAAAATGAATTAGAAAAAATGGCTGAGAAAAATGCAAGAATGATTTCAGTAGATGATAGAGCTGCTAAAAATGGTGATATTGCAGTAATTGATTTTGAGGGAACAGTTGATGGAGTCGCATTTGATGGTGGAAAAGCAGAAAATCATGAATTAGAATTAGGAAGCCATAGTTTTATAGAAGGCTTTGAAGATCAAGTAGTTGGAATGAAAATAGATGAAGAAAAAGATATCAATGTAACATTCCCAGAAGAATACTTTTCTAAAGAATTAGCTGGAAAACCAGCAGTTTTCAAAGTTAAATTACATGAAATTAAAGCAAAAGAATTACCAAAAATGGATGATGAATTTGCTAAAGATGTAAGCGAATTTGATACAATTGCTGAATTAAAAGCTGATATTAAGAAAAAATTAGAAGAAGAAAATGAAAACAAGACAAAACATGAGATAGAAGATAAAGCAATTGAAGCAGTTTGCAAAGATTCCAAATTAGATATACCTGCAGGAATGATTGAAAGTGAATTAGATGCAATGTCAGATGATTTAGATAAAAGATTAGCATATCAAGGAATTAATTTAGAACAATATTTAAAAATATTAAATAAATCTAAAGAAGCTTTTAGAGAAGAAATGAAACCAGAAGCTGAAAAATCTATTACAACAAGATTAGTATTAGAAGCTGTAACAAAAGATGCTAAAATAGTAATTACAGAAAAAGAAATTGATGATAAAATCGAAGAACTTGCTAAAATATATGGAAGACCTGAAGAAGAGCTTAAGAAAAATGATGAGTTCAAAAAATATATTACTTCAAATTTAGAAACAGAAAAAGCTGTTCAATATATTGTTGACAATGCAAAAATTAAATAGTAAATAAAAAAATAGCCTCTTGCAAAATTGCGGAGGCTTTTTGTTTTAATAATATAAACAAAGCTAAAAAGCATAATTTGAAAGATAATGTCGACTAAAATATTATGAAAACAATTGACTTTTATATGGTAAATATGATATTTAGTATTAAGTAAATTTAGAATTGAAAGGAATGTTAGATAAATGGAAAATAGTTTAGTACCATATGTAATAGAACAAACAAGCAAAGGAGAAAGATCTTACGATATTTTTTCAAGATTATTAAAAGATAGAATAATATTCTTATCTGAAGATGTAAATAGTGTTTCTGCAAGTTTAGTAGTTGCACAATTACTATTTTTAGAATCAGAAGATCCTGATAAAGAAATTGCTTTATATATTAACAGCCCTGGAGGATCAATCACAGATGGAATGGCAATAGTAGATACAATTAATTATATTAAATGTCCTGTAACAACTATTTGTGTTGGTATGGCAGCAAGTATGGGAGCTGTATTATTAGCTTCTGGTGCAAAAGGAAAAAGATTTGCTACACCAAATGCCGAAATCTTAATACATCAACCACTAATTTCTGGTGGACTTGCTGGACAAACAACAGAAATTAAAATTCATGCTGACCACATGGTTAGAACAAGAGAAAAATTAAATAAATTATTAAGTGAAAGAACAGGCCAAAGCTTAGAGACAATAGAAAAAGATACAGAAAGAGATAATTATATGACAGCACAAGAAGCATTAGAATATGGATTAATTGATGGAATTTTAGATAAACGAAACTAAAATAGATATACTAATAATGTATCAGAAAACTAGTCAAAAGAATATAAAAGATAGAGGTGAAATAATGCCAAATAATACTAGAAACATTAAGTGCTCTTTTTGTGGAAAGCCACAAGAAAGTGTAAAAAAGATAATTGCAGGTCCTGGTGTATATATTTGTGATGAATGTATAAATGTATGCCAAGAAATAATAGAAGATGAATTTTATGAAGCAGATGAAGATGTAGAAGTTGTTGAAGAAGAAAAAATACCAACACCACAAGAGATAAAAACAATTCTAGATGAATATGTAATTGGTCAAGAAGATGCTAAAAAGACTTTATCTGTTGCAGTTTATAATCATTATAAAAGAATTAACAATATAGATAAGACAAATGATGTAGAAATTCAAAAAAGTAATATCCTATTATTAGGTCCTACAGGATGTGGAAAAACCTTATTAGCGCAGACTTTAGCAAAAGTTTTGAATGTGCCTTTTGCAATTGCTGATGCTACTACATTAACAGAAGCTGGATATGTAGGTGAAGATGTTGAAAATATATTACTTAGATTAATTCAAGCTGCTGATTATAATATTGAAGAAGCTGAAAGAGGAATTATTTATATTGATGAAATCGATAAAATTTCTAGAAAATCAGAAAACCCTTCTATTACAAGAGATGTTAGTGGGGAAGGTGTTCAACAAGCATTATTAAAAATAATTGAAGGAACAAAAGCATCTGTACCACCTCAAGGTGGAAGAAAACATCCACATCAAGAATTTTTACAAATTAATACAGAAAATATACTATTTATATGTGGAGGAGCTTTTGAAGGTATTGAATCTATTATTAAAGATAGAACTGGAAAAAATACAATTGGATTTGGAACAGATGTAGAATCAAAAAAAGAAATATCAAAATCAGATATTTATAAACAGATTTTGCCACAAGATTTACTAAAATTTGGAATGATTCCAGAATTTGTTGGAAGGCTTCCAATCGTTGCCACTCTTGACGAACTTACAAGAGAAGCTTTAATAGAAATATTAACAAAACCAAAAAATGCACTAGTTAAACAATACAAAAAATTAGTTGAATTAGATGGAGTAGAATTAGAATTTGAAAAAGACGCATTAGAAGTAATTGTTGATAAAGCGATTGAAAGAAAAACAGGAGCTAGAGGTTTACGTTCAATTATTGAAGAAATAATGAGAGATGTAATGTATGATATTCCTAATAACAAAAAAATTGCAAAATGTATAATTACCAAAAAGACTGTAGAAGAAAAAATAAAACCTGAAGTTATAATTGATGAAAATAAAAAGCCAGTTACTTTAACAAAATCAACTAATAAAAGGAAGATGAGAAAAAATAATAACTCAGAAACAGCATAAAAAATTAAGATTCATTTTATATTTAAATAAAATGAATCTTAATTTTTAGTTAAACGAATTATAGAATTGTTTTAATAATTTATATTCAGCACCTGTATATGTTTCTGAAAGAAAATGACCATTATTTTTCCAATCAATAACTTTATTATTAAAATTAAAAACAATATAAGATGTTCCATAATATATAAATAGACAATCATCAATTGTTTCTGTATAATCAGGAGGGCCAAGATAATAAATGACATCCTCTAAAGATAAATCAGGTTCAACTAAAAATCGATTATTATTTTGCTGATTTGCAGTTTCACTAGAAGAATAAGATTTTTTTAATGATTCAGAATAAGATGCAATCATTTTTCGTACAGATGACAATAAAATAATAATTAATATCATTAACGAAATAATTCCTAGTAAAATAATTAAGATTAAATGAGATTTGTATGTAGTTTGAACATTAGAGTTATTTGAATGTTTTATTTTAGAATAGACATTGTCTTTTTCATGTTTTAAATCATCTCTTGAAATACCATAATAATTTGTAGTATACCTAGAACGAGCTTGCTGATAATAATCTATTTTGTTATAG